>JAILFU010000039.1 GCA_024697405.1 Prevotella sp. | reverse complement strand
CAATGAGAAGAAATGATCGATGGCGTGACGCGATGTGAATACGATGGCGGTGTAGTCGAGAATGCTCACCTTCTGTGTGCGGTACTCTCTTGCCGACATGGCCTCGACCTTGATAAACGGGCGGAACACCAATTCGACATCGAACTTACTCGCTATATCAAAGTATGGCGACTTCTCACTTGCAGGCTTCGGTTGCGAAACCAAAATCTTCTTAATCATTTCCTTTGTGTCCTAAAATATTACTTTTAATACATTGGTCGTTACCGTTAAGACTCCCCAGAGAGCAGCCAAAGGTACGATTTCGAGGGCACAAAAGTACAAAATTATTTGCAGAAAATAGCTATTTTGTCTAAAAAAGATAACTTGACACTTGTAAAACGTCAAGATTTTGGCCAAAATGAGCACAAAAACGAAGTAATATAGCACACCTTGAAGCGTCAGGCTTGAATAAATGTGCAGTAAGACAGCCGGGAACAAGGCGATGCCTTCCAGGGCTGTCACATAGAGTAGCGCCCACGCCCAGTGTCTGTTTTTTTTATCATCAAAGAAGACCGAGTTGACGATTGTATAGACCAGCGACCGCAGGAGGAAGTAAACCACGAAGACGGCGAAGAAGTCAGCTATCAGCTGGTATGGCTTCGCCAACAGGAAATCGGTCTCGTCATAGCTGGTGACGTAGAAGAAATAGGTGAACGACAATACCAGGCAGGTCTGCAGGCTGAACATGACGAGGGGGAAGGTGTCTGGTGTCGACTGCTCGCTGTTGTCGCTGCGGAAGATGTAGAAGAACGCCTTGAATTGCTTCGTGAGCAAGTGGCTGGAAAGCGAGCCGACGAGCATCGCCATGAGCACGCATCCCAGCAACAAAGCCACGAGGACGTCATCGCCCTGGACGGTATAGGGCACAAGTTCGCCACTTATCCCGTAGTGCCCCCCAGGCAGCTCGGGATGAAGCAGCGAGTCGCCCGTAAAGAACGACTCGCGGTAATACAGTGGCAACTCAATCTTTTCCAAAAGCCTTCCTGATATCGTCGACACGGTCCAGCTTCTCCCACGTGAACAGTTCGATGTCCATCTCCTTGGTCTCGTGGTAATTGCTGGTGAATACCTTCTTGACCACCTCTGACTTGCGGCCCATGTGGCCGTAAGCAGCCGTCTCAAGATACATCGGCTGGCGCAGTTTCAGCGTACGCTCGATGGCCTTCGGGCGCAGGTCGAAGAGCTGCTCTATCTTCTTGGCTATCTCGCCGTCGGTCATGTTGACGCGCGAGCGACCGTAGGTGTTGACATAGATGTTCATCGGACGCGCCACGCCAATAGCGTAAGCCACCTGCACCAGCATCTCGTCGGCAATGCCGGCGGCGACCATATTCTTGGCGATGTGGCGGGCGGCGTAGGCTGCCGAGCGGTCGACCTTCGACGAGTCCTTGCCCGAGAAGGCACCGCCGCCATGGGCTCCCTTGCCGCCGTAGGTGTCGACGATGATCTTACGACCCGTCAGACCGGTGTCGCCGTGTGGGCCACCGATGACGAACTTGCCCGTCGGGTTGACGTAGTACTTGATGTCGAGGCCGAAGAGGTCGAGCACCTTCTGCGAGTGTATCTGCTGCTTGACGCGGGGGATGAGGATATTGATGACGTCGTCCTTGATGCGGGCGAGCATCGTGTCGTCGTCGGCAAACTCGTCGTGCTGGGTCGACACGACGATGGTGTCAATGCGCTCGGGGATGCCGGCGTCGCTGTACTGCACGGTGACCTGGCTCTTGGAGTCGGGACGCAGGTAGGTCATCTCCTTGCCCTCCTTGCGGATGTCGGCCAGCGTACGGACGATGAGGTGGGCCAGGTCGAGCGATACGGGCATGAACGACTCCGTCTCGTTGGTGGCATAGCCGAACATCATTCCCTGGTCGCCGGCACCCTGGTCGTAGTCCTCTTCGCGGCTCACGCCACGGTTGATGTCGTCGCTCTGCTCGTGAATGGCAGTCAGAATGCCGCAGGAGTTGCCGTCGAACTGGTATTCGGCCTTGGTGTATCCTATCTTCTTGATGGTCTTGCGGGCAATGGTCTGCAAGTCTATATAGACTTCGCTGCGCACCTCGCCCATGATGACCACTTGTCCGGTGGTGACAAAGGTCTCGCAGGCCACGCGGGCAAGGGGGTCATAGGCCAGGAACTGGTCGAGGATAGCGTCGCTAATCTGGTCGGCCACTTTGTCGGGATGTCCTTCCGACACGGATTCTGAGGAAAACAAATATGCCATGATAATGTTCTTTTTTAAAATGAGGATGCAAAGTTACACATTTTTTTTAATATATATATTCTAATCATGCAAAAGTTTTGGGGAAAATGATGATTCCGCAGTTTTATGGGCATTTCCAGCTATTTTTGGGACAGCTTTACCAACCAGGTTTTGCGACTGATACGGTTTTATTGAGAAACCTGGAAAATGGTGCACCAAGTGAGACTGGCCGCCAGCTGAACGGCAAGATTGTCATAGAGTTCTAAGCTTAAACAACCTACATACCTACATCTTCTCATATAACAAGCTCATTAACACCGCCATACGTCATGTATGTTACTTGCATTTTTGAATTTGGACATACATAGTAAACACTGGGCAGGACACTTTTCTTGAATAGTGCCAGTATTTCCCCAAATACGCACGCTATTTGAAAAAATACGCACGCCGTTTTGAAAAAAGGCGTGCGTATTTGCGCGAATTCTCTAGTCATAATTCCAGAGGAAATGGTACATAAATGGATGCGGCGACAAGGTATTTACTCAAAAGCGTGTAGGTTTGGGCAGAATTATGTAGGGGGCATACATCATGTAATGTTTTGTTACATAGATGAATGTCTGTCACCATGTATGTATGTAGGCCTTTTTGAAAGATGACCACAGGCAGCACCTTTTGCTATCGGCCAAAGCAAAAACAGGTCGAATAATTTCAACCTCTACGGTTGAAAGCCCCCCATCAACATGCATTCCATCTGTTAATAATCTGTAAAAGAGGAGGGGGAAGGCGTATTGTTTAAAAAATAAACATTATCTTTGTCCTAAGAATTCCAGCAAGGAAGCGCAAGCCAATGATAAAACCTAACGACTACCCCCCAGGCGGCTCCACGCGCAGGTCGCTCGACATCATCAACCACATCCGCAGCGAGGTGGTGTGGCGCAAGGAGCATACGGGCGTGAATCTTTTTCTGGTGTGGGGCTATCCTACGCTCATCGTTTTCCTGCTGGAATTTGCGGCTCTGTTTTTCCTGCACAAACATTGGTATGTATGGCTCTGGGCGGGCATCCCCCTGATGGGTGCGCCGCTGATGATCCATTTTCTGCGGAAGGACTACGAGCGCACGGGTCACCGCACGCTGGAGGCGAACATCGCCCTTCAGCTGTGGCTCTTCATCGGCGGTGCCAGCGCTATCCTCGGCTTCACCACGGGCATCGGCGGCATCTATCCCGTGTGCTACTGCCTCATCCAGAGCCTGCTCATCGGCATGGGCGGCTTTCTCACGGGTGTCGTCTCGCGTTTCCGCCCGATGACGTATTGCGGCATCATCGGCAGCGTCCTGTCGATTGCCTGTCTCTTCTTTCAGGGTGACCGATGGGCGTGGCAGTTCCTCATTGCCGCCCTTGTCACCATAGCTGTCTTCATCATTCCCGGACACATGCTCAGACACTACGTTGGGAAAATGGGAAAATGAGAAAATGAGAATATGAAATAAGAAGAAGTGATGAGAAGTTATGGGTCGTTAGTTTTTTCGCAGGGTTGTCAGCGGCAAAGTCTGTCGACCTCTAACTTCCTCTTACTCCTCATAAGTACATAAATAACTCAACTTTCTGAAGTATGAAAACGACCACAGATTGCGCAGATTTTAAGGATTTTCTTATTCAACTTTCGCATGTTTCTTTTCAACACAGAGAAGGCAGAGCGCACAGAGATGCACAGAGAGAAATATCTAATCGGGATGAGAGATGGCAAGAGAGACCTAAAGGTCTTTCACAGAGGCTGGCGCATGAAAAATCGCGGCGCAGCTCTCTGTGCAGAGCATTTATGCTCCTCGTGCTACCTCCCCTGCCAGGAAAGAATTCTCTCTGTGTTCCTCTGTGTGCTCGTGAAACCTCTGTGTTGAAAAAGAATTCTGCGAGCTTGAGAAACTTGAATTTCTTATCTATTTCAGCGGCTAAGCCGCGATGCTGGTTGGATGACACAGATTCCATGCGGCGTAGCTAATCTGTGAAATCAAGATGAAACCACTCACCTCTCACCACCTACCACTCACCACTCACCACTCACCTGTGTAATCTGTGGTAAAATAGAACTAGCAAACTTGAATAAATAATGTGTAAATTGTAAACGACTATGGCATTTAAGTTCCCCGTCATCAATCCCCTGCTGCACAACGAGCTGCGGCTGAAAATCATGGTGGCTCTCGACAGTCTGGAGAGCGCCGACTTTGTCTATCTCTGTCAGATTACCGATTCTACGCGAGGCAATCTGAGCGTACAGATTACCACCTTGAAAGAGGCAGGCTACATTGAAGTGTCGAAGTCGGGGCTGGGCAGGTTCTCACATACCGTCTGCCGCATCACCCGCAAAGGCCAGGAGGCCCTCCATGCCTACGAGCAGGGGCTGCGCCGGCTGTTCACCGAGGGAGTGCCCGACACGGACAGCAATCAGAAAACAGGATAAAGATTCATCTTTCGGAAGTAAAAATGGAAGTAAAATAGGAATTAAAAAAATACAACATGAAACAGACACTCATCCTGACACTCGCCCTGCTGTGCGCAATGGCACAGGGGGCAAAGGCACAAGAGACGCTCACCGTGTACGACGGGACAGCGACGAATGAATACGTGCCGATGTATGTTTACTACTTCGACGATTTCACACGTTCGCAGTTTGTCGTTCCTGCTGCCGACCTCACGGCGATGAAAGGCGGCGAGATTACCGCCATCACGTACTACACTACGCGAACCAGCGAATATGAAACCACGTCGGAAGTGGACGTCTATCTGAAAGAGGTGGGCAGCACCAGCCTCTCTGCCTTTGAGGACAAGGCCACTGCCACCATTGTCTATCATGGGAAGCTGAACTTTGTCGTGGTAGGTGACAAATGCCAGGTAACCATCACATTCACCACTCCCTTCGGATACGATGGCGGCAACCTCCTGATAGGCTTGGACAATACGACAGACAAAGGCTACGCGCGTGTCTATTTCTATGGCCAGACGGTCAGCGGTGCCGCTGTCTATGGTTACAACGGTAGCAACTTGGCAAGCGTGACACCGACCACTCAGGGCTTCATCCCCAAGACCACGTTCACCTACGAGGCCGCCAAAGCCTGCGCGAAACCCACGAACCTGGCGTTTACCGGAATCACCACGCAAAGTGCCACGGTGACATGGCAGGGCGGAGGTACGCGCTGGAACCTGCAGTATAAGGCAGCAGATGCAGAAAACTGGAAGGAGGTGAACGGGCTGACCACGCCCAGCTATGCCCTGACCGGGCTTGCCGAAGGAGCCACCTACCATGTTCGTGTGCAGACGGACTGCGGCGACGACACGTCGTACTGGACAAGGGCTTCGTTTACGACCATCAATCCCGTCATTTCCATCGGCTCGGGAACTTCCACCAATGCCTACGTGCCCTTTAGCTTTAGCAATGCGTATTCGTTCTCGCAGCAGATCTATACCGTCGAGGAGCTGGGCGCTACGCCTTGTGCCATCACGAGCATAGACTTTTACGAAACGTCGAGGGATGCTTCCTCCGGGGCGGTGGACATCTATATGACGGAAACCGACAAGATGAAGTTCAGCGACCAGTATGACTGGGTGGAAGTGCAGGACTACACCCTCGTCTACAGCGGTGACGTGACCTTCACCAAGGACAGCTGGACCACCATCACCTTCGACACGCCCTACTACTACGACGGCACGAAGAACGTGCTCCTCATGGTACACGACCGCAGGGGAACGACGGGCAATACCGTTTCTTTCCGAGTCTGTAGCAGTTCCTACGGCCAGGCGCTGTGCGCCTGTCGTTACAACGGCACCGACTTCGACCTGTCAGACTTGTCGAGCATCCAAGGCAGCTACACCGACTACAAGAACCAGATACGCCTGAAGGTGGCCGGATATCCCGCCTGCCAGAAGCCCACGTCGGTCAGCGTGGGCAGCATCGCGCCCTACTCCGCCACCGTGACATGGGAGGGCAGCGGCTCGAAGTGGAACCTGCGCTACAAACTGGCTAGTGCCGAGGAATGGACGACGGTGAATGGGCTGACTGCAAAGACTCGCGCCCTGACCTCGCTCACCCAGGACGCCACCTACTATGTGGGCGTACAGACAGACTGTGGAGGAGGCGAGCAGTCGCCGTGGAAGTACATCACGTTCAAGACTGCAGAGGCTGTCCCCACGCCCTCCGGTCTGGAATGTACCAGCTTTACGGCCAGCTCCGCCACGATTACATGGACGGAGAACGGCGAGGCCACGGCATGGCAGGTGTGCCTGAACAACGACGAGACGGCCCTCATTGCCGCCAACAGCAATCCCTTCACCGTCACGGGGCTGACGGAGGATGTAATCTACAGCATCAAGGTGAGAGCCACCAACGGCGGGATGAACAGCAAATGGTCGGATGCCGTCAGCGTGCAGCCCACGGACAAGATATGCCTTGGCACGGTATCAGGCGTGATGGCGGAAAGTAGCTCGCACACAAGCCTTCCCTACAATAGCTACAACAACTACACGCTATCGCAGCAGATATACACCACGGACGAACTGGGCACCACGCCGTGCAGTTTCACCAGCGTCGACTTCCGGCTGAAGGGTACCACAGCGCTAAAGCGCCACCTCGACATCTACATGGTGCTGACTGACAAGGGAGGCTTCAGCAGCAGCGGCAGTTATAGCCAAAGCAAAGACTGGGCGGCTTTTACCGCTGACGACAGGGTGTTCAGTGGCGAGGTGCAGACAGTCAAGAATGCTTGGACTTCCATCGCTTTTGACGTGCCTTTCATGTATGACGGCCAGCACAATGTCGTACTCGTTGTTCACGATAAGACTGGCAGCTCCCACTCAGGCCTCTCCTGGGCCACCTACGCTACCACCGACAAACAGGCTCTTTACAACACCGACAGCTATGAGATGGACTTGACAGACTTGTCTGACAGGTATGGCTATGCGGTCAACATGAAGAACCTGATTCGTCTGGGCAAAGAGGCATACAACACCTGCCAGAAGCCGACGGCCATCACCGTCAGCAATGTAACGGCTACTGGTGCTGTCATCAGCTGGACGTCGGAGGCCGCGGCCTGGGATGTGATGCTCGATGGCACGGTGGTAGCCACCGCCATCACCACGAAGTCCTACGCCCTGACCGGCCTGGAGATGGCTTCCGTCCACGAGGTGCAGGTGCGCACCAACTGCGGCGGAGGCAGCGTCAGCCCCTGGAGCAATGCCGTGAGCTTCAACACCATCCTCTGCAACGACGTGGACAAATGCCTCATCAGCTACGAGCTATCCATCAGTTCTGAATACTACGAGGAGTGGTTCGGCTGCGCCATCCAAGTGATTGACGTGCTGACCGGCGAACTGCTCGACAGCTGGACCATCACCGAGGGCGGAACAGCCTCCGGCACGCTCGCCGTCTGCAATGGCCGCCAGATACAGTTCAAGTGGAAGGACGGCGGAGCGTCAGAGCGGTGCATCTATTCCGTCTACGACAACAACGGCGACCTCATCCTGTCGGGGAAAGAAAAGCTGAGAACCCCCGTCACCTATACCATCGACTGCACGTCATATCTCCGCAAGCCTGTCGACCTGGCCTGCACCCGCTCTGTGGCGCCGAAGGCCACGCTGACATGGACGGAGAAAGGCACGGCGACGAAATGGGAAATCTGCCTGGACGGCGACGAGACCAACCTGAGAAGAACGACCGCGAATCCGTTCACGTTGACGGGCCTCACCGGCGAGACCACCCATACTGCCAAGGTGCGGGCCGTCGATGGCGATGAAATCAGCAAATGGAGCGATGAAATCAGCTTTGAGGTAACCACCACGACACCCATCGGCACAGGCACCTCCACAGACAACAACCTACCCCTGAACAACTGGTACAGCTATTCCTTGTCGGAGCAGATATATACTGCTGCCGAGCTAGGCGACGAGGCGACGAGCATCGAGACCATCGAGTTCTACAATACCTACACCAACGTCCAGCGTTCATTGGACATCTATATGGTGGCTACAGACAAAGACCAGTTTGCCAACAACAAAGACTGGGTGACCGTCACCACCGGCGACCTCGTCTTTAGCGGCACGGTGACCTTCGCCAACAACGCATGGACAACCATCACGCTCGACACGCCCTTCGAATACGACGGCAAGACCAACATGCTCCTCGTCGTCGACGACAACACCGGCAGCTCCGGCTCCTCGGCCTACTTCTATAGCTTTGAAGACGCCAAATATCGCTCCCTCTATTATCGAAACAGCAGCACAAACCTCAACCCGACACTAAGTCTTAGCGATGTCAGTAACGGTGGCATGGCGAGGACGAAGAACCAGATCCGCCTGCTGATGAACGAGCCGGCAGCCGTGCCGAAGCCCGCAGCATTCCGCAGCACATGGGCTTATTCGCATAGTGCATGGCTGAGATGGGAGGAGAAGGGCAAGGCCAGCGACTGGCAGATTTGCGTGAACGACGACGAGGACAACCTCATCACGGTGACGCAGACACCCTACCTGATGGAAGGACTCAGTCCAGAGACGGAATACACCGTGAAGGTGCGCTCGGTCTATAACGGCCAATACAGCCGCTGGGCAGGCCCCATCACTTTCACCACCAGTGCCAACGAGGAACCACAGGACTTCGAAGCCGGGCAGATAGGTCCCAACAGCGCCGTGCTAAGTTGGTATGGCGACGACATCGTCACCGCCTGGCAGATTTGCGTGAACGGTGACGAGGCGAACCTCATCGACGTTAACTATTCTCAACTCTCAATGCTCAATGCTCAATGCTCATATATCCTGACGGGCCTCACACCTGAGACGGAATACACCTTGAAGGTGCGTGGCGTCATCCCAGGCGAGACGTGCCCGTGGAGCGACAAGCTTGTGTTCACCACCACCGAGGTGAATCCCGTGCCACGTGACATTGAGATTGCCGCCGCCCACACCACCGCCAACGTGAAATGGCTGGGCTTTAGTGACCGCTACAACGTGCAGTACCGCACAATGCCCGGCATCACGAACCCCGTCTACAGCGAGGACTTTGAAGGCGACAGCATGGAAGGCACGCTCGTGGATTGTGATGAATACACAGGCGTTGTTGAAGAAGACATGGTTGCCCATACTGGCAACAGGGGATTCCTGTTCGGCTACACTTATAATCCCCCGCAATACCTCATCTCGCCGGAACTGACGGGCGTGACTGAGGGCATGAAGCTACAGTTCTACTATAAGAATTATTCCAGTACTTACGAGGAAACCTTCCAAGTGGGCTTCAGCACAACGACCAACGAAACCAGCGCCTTCGACTTCGGCGACGAGATGACGGCCTCCGACGCGCAGTGGCATCTCTACAATGGCAGCATCCCCGCCGGAACGAAGTATATCTGCCTGAAGCACACGTCATACGACCAATACTTCTTGTTCATCGACGACATCGTTGTGGGCGCGGAGAGCGCAGCTGGCGACTGGCAGACGGTGAATACCGACGAGGCCACAGCCACCATTACAGGCCTGACGGCCCACACGGAGTATGAGGTGCAGGTGCAGGGCATTGTAGGCGAGGCTGTGTCGGCTTGGTCACCCTCGGCAACCTTCACCACCCAGTCGGCCTCAACGAAGATTTTCTTTGCCGACGGCAATTGGAACGATGCCTCCAACTGGGAGCCCGCCGGCGCACCTTCAGCCACCGACGATGTCTACATCATGGCAGCCGCCACCATCCCTAGCGGTGTCGTGGCTACGGCCAGGAACATCACCATTTCGGGTATGGAGAACACTGGTGGCGGCGGCTGGGCTGCTGCCCGTGCAACGGCTCCACAAAACACACGTGCCGCCAGCACGCCCTCCATCACCCTCAAGGACGGCGGCCAGCTGCGCCACAGCACAGAAGAGCTGTATGTGACTGTGGAAAAGAACATTAGCGGCTACGGAACGAGTGCCACCGGCGGATACCGTCTCTTGGCCAATCCTCTCAGTGAGCAGCGCTTCGGCACCTATCCCGACGAGGCAGGCATGACCAATGGCAGCTACGACATCTATGACTTCAACAATAATGAAGAGCTGGAATGGCGCAACTACAAGAGTGGGGCATTCGACCTGTATGCCAACAATGAAAGCGCCTGCCTCTATGCCAACAGCAGCGACCAGACTCTGACGTTCACCGGACTGACAGGCCCATCGGATGGAGAGTATGCCTCGTCGGTCGTCGTCGATGGCGACGTCCGCTCCTTCACCAACGGCTGGCGCATCTTCGCCAACACGTCGGTCAGCAACGCCTACGTGGAATACGGCATGCTCGACAATGACTGGGTGCTCACACCGGTGGACTGCAACTTCTACAAGATGAACACCGACGGCGACAGCTTCACGCGCTATAAGAACTACGTGGAGCTGGCGCCGGGCGAGGCCGTCTTTGTAGAGGCCAGCGCATCGGGGAGCATCCATTGGAAATACGAGCCCATCTACAACGAGGCTCCTGTCGCCGAGGCGGGCACCTTCCACCAGCCCTACCTCCCCAAGCACGGACTGGCCAAGCATCAGGACGCCCATCTCAAGGGCGACGTGAATAGCGACGGCAAGGTGACACCCGCCGACGCCATCATGATCCTCTACCACTACTTCAACGTGCAGCAGAATGGATTCATTCTTGAGGCCGCCGACCTGAACGGCGACGGAAACATCACGCCTGCCGACGCCATCGAGACGCTCTACAAGTATTTCGGAGCTAGCGGCAACAGCAATAACGGCGCACGTGCCACTAGCCCGACAACGGACAACGGCCCGGACCCGGAGTAGGAAATGAGAAATTGAGATATTGAGAAAATGAGAGTTTTATAATTCCCATCATATTAACCAAAAACAAAAGCATTATGAAAAAGAAAATGTATTTTGAACCTTTGACTAAGGTGGTATCAACGAGAACTGTCCATTTGCTGGTAGACAGTGGCAAACGGGCGAAATTCGGACTGGGAGGAGAAGGCGACCCCGACGACATTCCAGAATGAGAAATTGAGAAAATGAGAAATTGAGAAAATGAGAAAATGAGAAAATGAGAAAATGAGAAATTGAGAAAATGAGATATTTGCTACCGCATGGAAATCTCATAATCGTAAAATCGAAAATAAATCGTAAATCGTCAAATCGTAAATAAAAAAGATGAACAGCAAGAATATCCTGGTGCGGACAGCCGCAGCGCTGCTCCTCGCCGTGTCCGCCACCATGGCATGGGCACAAAGCAACACCGTGTACATACCCAGCGAAAGCGGCAGTGAGCATACCAGCAATACCGCTTTTTACCTGCCTGTCGATCCGCAGTATGGTCCCTCGTTGGGTCAGCAGATATACACAGCAACGGAGATCGGCCAGGCAGGAAAGATTACTAGCATTGCCTTCTACAACTGGAAGGAAACCTGCGACCGATCCTTCGACATTTACCTTTCGCATACCACCAAGACAGCGTTCAGCGGTTTATACAACTGGGGCACCGTCAAAGCTGCTGACAAAGTGTTCAGCGGAACGGTGACAATGGCCAAAAACAAATGGACAGTCATCGACTTCGACACCCCCTTTGAGTACGACGGCACGCAAAACCTGCTGCTGACCGTCAATGACACAGGTGAGAACGAAGGAGGATAATATCCCCTCTCATGCTATGGCTTCAGGGCCAGCGAGCAGCAGGCGATGGTCATCTCCAACATCTACCAAACCAGCGAGGCCCCGATTCATTTCGACCCAACGGACCCGCCGACGGAGGACATCGTGGTCACAGTCGATGGAAAGGAACGGACCATCAAGGCCAAATATTCCAGTTCCCAATACAAGAACCAGATTGCACTGGGCTTCGAGACTTACGTAAAGCCCTACCAGATTAAAGCGTCTGATGTAACGAATGAGAGTGCGCTGATTAACTGGACAGCCCGTGGCGGCGAGTCCGCTTGGAACCTGCGCTACAAAATGGCCACCGCCACCGACTGGACGGAGGTCAATGACATCACCACCCGCTCCCATACCTTGGAGGGGCTGGCCGCCGGCACGAAATACGAGGTGCAGGTGCAGAGCGTCGTCGGCGAAAATGTGAGCGACTGGACAGCTTCAACCTCGTTCACCACCCTGAGCTGCAAAGCCGACGAAACCACAGAAATCATCTATGCCTTTATGGATAGGGATGGAAATGGCTGGGGTGACTATGCCATCCGCGTCAAGGACAAGTCGGGCCAGGAGGTGGCCTACCTCACGATGCACAGCGGAGGGATCTCCGGCGGCTACGTCACTCTGTGCTGCAACACGGAGTACGACCTGGAGTGGGTCAAGGATGACACTGACACAGGCTATGGCTATTCGCAATGTACCTTCGCTTTCTACTATGCCAATGGCGACGAACTCATCAGCAAGACCTACGATGACTATAACGAACTCAGCGAGTCGCATACAATCATCACCTTCACCGCCGACTGCACGGACTACGACTTCAAGATGCCTACCAACCTGACAGCCTACGACGAGACCTGGCAGGGCGTCACGCTGAGCTGGAAGTCGAACGATGCCACAAAGTGGCAGCTGTCCTACTCCACCGACCCCAACTTCAACCCTGATGAGGGCACGCTGGCAGATGTTGACACCAACCCCTTCGAGCTGACGGGACTGTCAGTCAACACCACCTACTACTGGGTCGTTCGTGCCGTTGACGAGGAAGAGGCTGCCGCCCGCGACATGGGCAAAGCTCCAATGAAGGCCAAGAAATGGAAAAAGAAGTCACGCTGGTCGAAGAAGTCACAATTCACGACACAGAAGGAGAAGGCCAGGGCACGCAAGCTGAAGAAAGCCAAGATCCTCAATCGCAACGAGGCCAAGGCTGAGCTGAATAAGTATGTCGGCACAGAGAAGAAAGACAACCTCTGGTACAGCCAGCTCAGCACCAAGCGCACAGCCGTCAACATGGACGAGGTGGTGGTCAGGCAGCTTGAGATGAACAAGGGTAATATCAGTAAAGATGAATATGGTATCACGTCTGAGAATCATCAGGGAGGCTCGTTCGACAATGTTGCCCTCATTCCCGCCAAGAAAGGCTCGCAGCTGGTGGCCAAGGTGAAGCAGATGAAAACCGGCCACGGCAAGAAGGAGCCATACGAGACCGGCTGGATACCCAAGAAGGAACTCAACGGCGGTGACCCCGCCAACAAGGAGGAGGTGAGTGATGAAACCATGAAGAATCTGTTGGAAATCAACAGGCGCTATAATATAAAGGCATACGACACCAGCGACGAGGAAGCCGACGCTTTGGAGGCCAACGACGACACAGAGGGGGCGGTTTCCGAAGCCCGCTCATTGGTTCCCGACGAGGAAGCCGAGGACGGCTATCTGTTCATCCGCCAAAACGAGACCACAGGCGGCATACTCTGGGTCACCGACATAGAGATCGTGGAGCCGGAGGACGTGGAGCCGTGGACGGTGGTGCCGCTCGGCGAGGGCGTGATGGAGCACGTCATCGACGGCCTGGTGCCGGAAACCTCCTACCTGGCCAAGGTGGAGCCTGTCTATAGCGACGAGACTACCGGCCTGCACAGCCCCATCACTGTGTTCACCCCGCGCGACGCCATCTACCTGTTTGACGACGAGGACAACAGCACCACGCTGGCAGAGAACGACGGCAAGACTGACAACGTGGTGATGAGCGGACGCACCTTCTACATGGACAGACGCTGGAACACCTTCTGCCCGCCCTTCGACATGAGTGCCACGCAGATTGCCGACTCGCCGCTGAACGAGATGGTTATCATGGCCATGCACGACGCCGAGCTGGAGGACGACGGCATGCTGAAGGTCACCTTCTGGGAGGTGAAGAACCTCAAGGCGGGCAAGGCATACATCTTCCAGTATCCATATTGGGATGATGACATCACCAACCCCTACTTCACCAGCGTCACCATCAAGGCCAAGGAACCCACGCCCTATACCGACCAGAACAACCTGATCACCTTCTGCGGCACCTACTCACCTTTCCAGCTTACCGCCGGTGACCAGACGCAGCTCTACCTGAAGAGCGACCTGCTGTGGTATCCCGCAGCCGACATCTTCGTGAACGCCTTCCGTGGATACTTCAATTTGCTGGCCACGTCGGTACGCGGCTTTAAGCTGGTGTTCGAGGATGGTGAAACGACGGACATCAACGAGATTCACGATTCAACGAATCACGAATTACGGTTTGACGGCACCTATGACCTGCAAGGCCGCCGCGTCCAACGTCCAACGTTGAAGCCAGGGCTCTACATCAGGAATGGCAAGAAAGTGATTGTCAGGTGATTGACAAAAAACGGGTAGCAAGCCAATTAGCTTGCTACCCAATTATAGTTGCGGAGGCGGGACTCGCGCTCGGCCAACTGGCCGCTTCGCTCTGCGAAGAACTGCGACCGGGAGCATGTGAAGAGTACTGCCGTAGAAAACGAAAGAAGCCCGATGAAATCGGACTTCTGTTGTTGCGGAGGCAGGACTCGAACATGCGACCTCCAGGTTATGAGCCTGGCGAGCTACCAACTGCTCCACTCCGCGATATTCTTTAAAAGCGGGTGCAAAGGTACTGCTTTTTTCCGAGATATGCAAATTTTATTGCATCTTTTTTCTGATTTCATACATTTTTCCCTTTCTTCGCCGCTTTTTTCATCAATTATTATTATCTTTGTGGGCAAAAACTCAACCATGATGAATAGATTTCTTTTAGGAGTGCTGCTTGGCCTGACGTCTTTTGCAGCATACGCCGATGACCGTGTCATCAGTCTAGCCGGACAATGGCAGTTTGCCCTGAGCAACGACATGCCGCTGGCCTTTAATGATGTTATCACTTTGCCTGGTACTACCGACACCAATAGGAAGGGCACTCCGCTGAGTCAATTCGATGAGACCACGCACCTCAGCCGCCGCTACAGTTACAAAGGCCGAGCATGGTACAACCGACAGGTCACTATTCCTGATGGCTGGGAAGAGGTATGGCTGACGCTGGAACGCACCAAGTACACCGAAGTCTATGTGGACGGGCGGCTGGCAGGATCTTGCAACGACATTTCTACTCCACAAGTCTATAACCTTACATCCTTGCTTACTCCAGGGCAGTCCCACACGCTCACCATTATGGTGAGCAATGCCGAGGGCGTGCCTGAGCAGATTTATGCCAACAGCCATGCCTACACCGAAGACACGCAGACCAACTGGAACGGCATCATCGGCGAGATAACCTTGTCTTGTCGCCGTGAAATCTCCCCCAACCCATCTTCGACTCCTTCAGTCACGCAGTCTTTACGTGTTGATGGACATCGTTTCATCCAGAATGGCCATCAGGTTTTCCTCCGTGGTCGGCACGACGCCTGTGTATGGCCGTTGACAGGCCATGTGCCTATGGATTTGGACTCCTGGCGCCATTATATGAAGATATGTACGGACTACGGACTGAACCATGTGCGCTTCCACAGCTGGTGCCCGCCGGAGGCTGCTTTTACGGCTGCCGACGAGGCCGGCATCATCCTGCAGCCTGAGCTGCCCTTCTGGGGCGACTTCAATGCCAACGACTCCGTGTTGATGGCTTTTCTCCACAAAGAGGGCGTAAATATCCTGCGGAAGTATGGTCACCATCCCTCTTTCCGCATGTTTGCCTTGGGGAACGAGCTATGGGGGAATATTGAGAAAATGGCCGATTTCATCGATGGTTTCCGACAGATAGCTCCCGACAAACTCTTCACCTTCGGCTCCAATTATTACCTGGGCTATCAGGGCGTGAAGCCCGGCATGGACTATTTCACCACCTGTCGCGTGGGGGGTGAAAGGCGGGGAGCCGACGGTCCGTCGGGAATGGATTGGGGCAATTACAACACCCATACTCGTGGCTCCTTCTCGTTTGCCGATGCATTCGACGGCGGCATGATCAACCATTTCCGGCCGAATGCCTCGCTGAATTTTGAGGAGGGATGCCAGCTCAGCTCCGTTCCTGTCATTAGCCATGAGACAGGCCAGTTCCAGATATACCCAAACTACGGTGAAATCGGCAAATATACGGGTGTGTTGCGTCCTTGCAACCTGGAAGTTTTCCGCAAACGGCTGGCCGATGCTGGCATGGCCGACCAGGCTGGCGACTTTCACCGGGCTAGCGGACGATGGGTCTACCTGCTCTACAAGCAGGACATCGAGATGGACTTGCGAACACCCTCTATGGCTGGCTTCCAGCTGCTCGACCTACAGGACTATCCCGGACAGGGCTCTGCTTATGTGGGCATTCTCGATGCCTTCCTCGACGAGAAAAATGTATGTACGAAAGAGGAGTGGCGACAGTTCTGCTCGCCTGTGGTGCCGCTGTTGGTCTGCGATGCCTACTGTTTCACCTTCGGAGAAGGCATCCACGGTAAGGTGCAGCTGGCCAACTATGGCAGCACGTCGCTGGCCGGGCGCTCGATGGAATGGACGCTTTCCAGCTTTGACACCAAAAGTGGATATGCTCCCGTCGCTAATGGCCAGATGACCATCCCCGGTGGCGAAGGTCTGCTCGAAGTAGGTTCCCTAGATATCAGCCTCTTACGTCTTGAGAAGGCCACCCGTCTCTTGCTCACCCTGAAAGTTCTTGGGAGCGGCTATTGTAACACCTATGACCTCTGGGCCTATCCCGACCAGCTGATGATGAATAAGAAAGATATTGTCATCACCCACAAAATGACCGATGAAATCGGCAAAAAACTAGAAAAAGGAGCCAGCGTGCTCCTCATGCCCGACTCTTCGCAACTGTGCGTGGGCGGCCTGTTCCAGACCGACTATTGGAACTATCGTATGTTCAAGACTATCTCCGAGAACAACAAGAAAGCGGTGTCACCCGGCACACTTGGCATTCTCTGCGACTCAGCTCATCCGCTATTCCGCGACTTCCCTACCGAGAACCACACCAACTGGCAGTGGTGGCCCGTCATCAAAGAGAGTCATCCTTTCATGCTCGACCATACCAACCCCAGCTATCGTCCCTTGGTGCAGGTCATCGATAACATCGAGCGCAACCATAAGCTGGGCCTTGTCTTCGAGTTCAGGGTAGGTAAAGGTCGCCTGCTGGTGGTGATGAGCAATCTGGAGAAGGCCGCCCTCTATCCTGAAGGCCGTCAGTTCTATGCCTCGGTGCTGAACTACATGCACTCCCGCCATTTTGCCCCGTCAACAAAGATCACCCTCCAGCAGCTGCAACAGCTCTTTTCCACTAAGGTCGACGAGCGGCAGCTGCGCGAGCTGAACAACATCTCTCCCTATTAAGTAGCTTGCGTGCTGACTCGTATGTGTTAACTTCATTGTGGTATTCGCCTGTGTTCACTGCTGGTGGTAATCGCAGACAGAAAATAACTTCTACTTAATTTTTAATGGAAAAATTTGCAGGAAAAGAGAATAATGTGTATCTTTGCACTCGCAAAACTGGTCGCATCCTTCTTCGTCCTGCTTTGCCAAGTGGCCCTGATAGTTAAATGGATATAACAAGGCTCTCCTAAAGCTTAGTTCCGAGTTCGATTCTCGGTCGGGGTACTAAGAGATTTTTGCAAGTCATGTAATACCAGCGGGTTATATCAACAATCCCTTTACTTGAACGTTAATTTGGCGTTAATTTACCACGGCAAACAGTTGGTTTGCGGTCATTTGTTAATGAGTGCAAAAAGACATTTGGGACATTGAACGAATGTTTGTACCTTTGCCAAATACCTTTCGGGGCATCATCGTGGTACTGGCGTGGCTTCCGTCTATAGAAGGTTCAAAAAATCATAAATTATAGCAGATTGCGGGGAGGAAACGTTTCAGTCTGCAATTATTTCTTTATCTTTGTGGTCAGAATTTGACAAATGCTGAATAAGTAAGCTCTATTACGTAGTTTCAGATATGAGGAACCCATATATGTCACAAATTTTTCCAATTAAGGAAGAGGTCAAGAAGCAACTGCCAAAAGAGAAAAAGCAGAATGTCAAAGTCGTATTGACAACCTCTGACGGCAAAACGGTAGAGGCGTTTGCCCCTGTTATCGTTTCGGCAAGCAGAGCCACAGACATTCCTGCGTTTTATGCAGACTGGTTTTTCAAGAGGCTGGAAGAGGGATATTCTGTATGGAAGAACCCATTTAATGGCATACCATCATACGTAGCCTATCAAAACACACGATTCATCGTGTTTTGGTCAAAGAATCCCTTCCCATTGCTCACTCATATAGATGAACTGGAGGCACGAAACATCGGCTGCTATATCCAGTACACTCTGAATGACTATGAAGCTGAAGGACTGGAAAAAGGCGTGCCGCCACTTTCCTTTAGGATTGACACATTCAAGAAACTGGTGGACAAGTTGGGCAAAGGGCGAGTCATCTGGCGTTTCGACCCCATGATATTGACTGACGCCATCTCTATTGACAGCTTATTGGAGAAAGTCGAACGCATAGGTGACCAATTGGTAGGCTATACAGAGAAACTTGTCTTCAGCTTCGCAGACATACTGAGCTACCGAAAGGTGAAGGCCAATCTCGACAAAAGCCACATCTCTTATCAAGATTGGACGGAACCTCAAATGCTGGAGTTTGCTGAACGCCTTGCTGCTCTTAACGAGAAATGGGGCTACACTTTGGCCACCTGTGGCGAGAAAATCGACTTAAAACAGCTTGGCATTGTGAAGAATCGTTGCGTAGACGACGAGCTTATCATCCGTCTTTCCTTCGAAGACAAAGCTCTCATGGACTTCCTGAAAGTCACCATCCATCCCATGCCCGCTGCCGACCTTTTTGGCAATGCCGACCCACTTCCCCCCGATGCCATTATCCTCCCCAACGGCACCTACGCCACTCACGGGGACAAC
>JAILFU010000069.1 GCA_024697405.1 Prevotella sp. | reverse complement strand
CGTCTGCTGCTATCTTGAACTCCTCGAAGGTCTTGGCATAGAAGTATTTTGCAGTGCGCAACCCCAATTCTTTTGAAGCCAGATCGCGAATGGCACGACGATTCATCGTATAATTCACGTCACGAGCCGATGGTACCACCTGGATGCCCTGCTCCTCGAACTTGAAAAGGCGCTCTGTTCGGATGGCCTCTATCTCCGGGACGATGATATCGGGCTTATGTTTGTTTACCACTGCCTCGAGGGTATCGCCGTCGAGCATAGAGAACACCTCGCGCTCGTCGGCCACCTGCATGGCAGGGGCGTTGTCGTAGCGGTCGCAGGCTATTACATACTGGCCGGCACGCATGGCGGCAATCACAAATTCCTTGCCCAGTTCTCCTGAGCCTAAAAGCAATATCTTCTTCATAAACGATGGGGCTGCGACGGCGTCGCAGCATAGGGAACGTTAACGGTTGGCGTACATGTTGTCGTAATACTTCTGGTAGTCGCCGGAGGTGACGTTGTCGAGCCACTCCTGGTTGTCGAGATACCAGCGGACGGTCTTCTCGATGCCCTCTTCAAACTGGAGCGACGGCTCCCAGCCCAGCTCTCGCTGCAGCTTCGACGAGTCGATGGCGTAGCGCAAGTCGTGGCCGGCACGGTCGGTGACGAAGGTGATGAGGTCCAAGTCCTCACCCTCCTTGCGGCCCAGGAGCCGGTCGACGGTGTTGATGAGCACCCTGATGATGTCGATATTCTTCCACTCGTTGAATCCACCGATGTTGTAGGTTTCGGCGATGAGCCCTTCATGGAAGATGAGGTCGATGGCACGGGCATGATCCTCTACGTAGAGCCAGTCGCGCACGTTCTCGCCCTTGCCATAGACGGGCAGCGGCTTGCGGTGGCGTATGTTGTTGATGAACAGAGGAATGAGCTTTTCGGGGAACTGGTAGGGGCCGTAGTTGTTGGAGCAGTTCGTGACGATGACGGGCATGCCGTAGGTGTCGTGATAGGCCCTGACGAAATGGTCGCTTGAAGCCTTGGCGGCGGAGTAGGGCGAGTGGGGGTTGTACTTCGTGGTCTCCAGGAAGAACTTGTCGCCGTAGGCTAGATGATGCTCGCTCGACGAGGCTGTGGTGGTGAACGGCGGTTCAATGCCTTCGGGGTGTGTAAGCTCCAGCGCGCCGTAGACCTCGTCGGTGGAGATGTGGTAGAAACGCTTTCCCTCATATCGCTCGGGCAGGCTCTCCCAGTAGAGCTTGGCAGCCTGGAGCAGGCTTAATGTGCCCATTACGTTCGTCTTGGCAAAGGTGAAGGGGTCCTTGATGGAACGGTCGACATGGCTCTCGGCGGCAAGATGGATGATGCCATCCACCTTCTTGTCCTGCATCAGCTGGTAAAAGGCGTCGAAGTCGCAGATGTCCATCTTCACGAACTCGTAGTTCGGCTTGTCCTCAATATCCTTCAGGTTGGCCAGGTTTCCGGCGTAGGTCAGCTTGTCGAGATTGACGATGTGATACTCGGGGTATTTGTTTAC
Organism: Prevotella sp.; assembly: GCA_024697405.1. Classification (GTDB taxonomy): domain Bacteria; phylum Bacteroidota; class Bacteroidia; order Bacteroidales; family Bacteroidaceae; genus Prevotella. Next base: position 27,387 of record JAILFU010000069.1, on the reverse strand, counting down.
AAATAGGCGTACGACATGGCTTCCTATGAAGCCTGCGCCTCCAGTGATGACGATGGTGCGTTTCATTTGCTATTCTTTTTTCTGTTGTATATTCCTAAAATAAACATGATGGCGAAGGCGATGATAAACGTCTGCGACGCATCCTGCCAGGAGTCTTCCAACCCCAGTATATAACATAATAACGTAGCCACTGCGGCAACTATTGTGTCGAGCAGCAGTTCAGGCAGCCATTTTTTCAGTTCATCCATTGCGTCGGGGGTCTGAGAGGGTGATTACTTCCAGGTCTTTGAAGGTGGAGCCGTCGATGACGAGGCGCATCAGGGTGCGCTCCGGATGCCAGCCCTGCAGGCCTGCGGCTCCGGGGTTGAGGTGCAGCAGGTTCAGTGTCTTGTCGTACTTCACCTTCAGTATATGCGAGTGCCCTGCCACGAAGAGCTGGGGCGGATTGGCAAAGAGGGTGGAGCGCACTGAGGGGTCGTAGTTCCCGGGATAGCCGCCGATGTGCTTGATGAGCACGTCGACCTCCTCGCACTTGAAGCGGAGCAGATCGCGGTACATCAGGCGCAGGTCGCCGCCGTCGCAGTTTCCGCAGACAGCCCTAAGGGGACGGAAAGCAGCCAGCTTCTCGGCCACCTCCACGCTGCCGATGTCGCCGGCATGCCATATCTCGTCGCAAGGCTCGAAGTAGTGCAGGTATTTCTCGTCCCAGTACGAGTGTGTGTCGCTGATGATGCCTATCTTCTTCATGTGTTGCTGTCCTGTATATTAAATCGTCTCTTGATAAACTCGGCGATGAGCCGTTCGGTCTCCACAAGGCCGAGGATGCTGCTGTCTATGCAGAGGTCGTAGCTGGTGGCGTGTCCCCAGCGTTTGCCCGTGTAGTACTTGTAGTACTCTGCTCGGCGTTTCTCGCCCTGTTCAATCAGCTTGTGAGCCTCATCGGGCAGCACACCCTGGCGGTTCACCACGTTTTCAATGCGAAATTTCATGGAGGCGGTGATGAAGATGCTCACCACCTTATTGAAGTCGCGGAGCACATAGTCGGCGCAGCGGCCTACGAAGACGCACGAACTTTCCTGTGCGGCTTTGCGTATGGCGTCGCTCTGGAACTTGAACAGCCCCTCCTGCGAGAAGTTGTTCTGGTAGAAGTTGTTGTCGGTGATATGGGGTGCACGGGCATGGAACACTGAGCGGAGGAAACCATGCCGCTCGTCGTTCTGCTCGAAGAACTCCTTCGAGAATCCGCTCTCCTGTGCGGCCAGCGTCAGAATTTCCTTGTCGTAGTACTGGGCATTGAAGTCCAGGGCAAGCATACGCCCGATGTCGTGACCGCCGGAACCCAGCTGTCGGCCTATGCATATAATGATGTTTTCTGTGTTCATATATATATATTAAGGTTGTTTAGCTGTCATAAGTCCTTTCCCGTTGGGAGGGGTAGGGGACGGGCCTTCAGTTTTCTTAAATACCACCACAATATCGGTAATGTCATGGCAAACGAAGCGAAGTCGCTGAAGGGCATGGAGTACCACACACCATCTAGCTGCCAGAACAGCGGCAGGACGAATGCCAGCGGCAGCAGGACGATGAGCTGCCTCGACAGGGAGAGGAAAATGCTGATCTTCACCTTTCCGATGCACTGGAAGAAATTGGTGATGACGGCCTGGGAGCCGACGACGAAGAACACCAGCATATCGAGCACGATGCCGTGTGCCGACATGTCGAGCAGCACGGGGTCGGTGGCGAAGATGCGTGCTATCTGCCGGGGGAAGAGCATGCCCATGATCCAGCCCAGCAGCAGGATGGCCGTGGCCGCAGCGATGGACAGCCAGAGGCAGCGCAGCATGCGGTCGTATTTCTGTGCCCCGAAGTTATAGCCCACGATGGGCTGCATGCCCTGCACGATGCCCATGACGAACATGAACAGCGCCATGACCACCGAGTTGGCTATCGAGTAGGCCCCCACGGCCATGTCGCCGCCATAGCGGAAGAACTGGTTGTTCATAAAGATGACGATGATGCACGAGGTGGTCTGCATCAGGAAGGGCGACACGCCGATGGCCACAATGTTCTTCACCAGGTCGGCCTTCAGCCGGTAGATGCCGCGCTTCAGGTGGAGCAGCTCCTTCTTGTTGGAGAACAGACGCATCTGCCAGCACAAAGCCATTGTCTGGCTTGTGACGGTGGCCAGAGCCGCGCCACGTATGCCCCAGCGTAGCCACCACACGAAGGCAAAGACCAGCACGATGTTCATGCCCACGGTGAACAGCGTGGCGTACATGGCATGCCGGGGTTTGCCCGCAGCCCTCAGCACGGCGTTCATGCCGAAGTACATGTGCGTAATCATATTCCCCGCCAGGATAATCTGCATGAACTCGCGGGCGTAGGGCAGCGTCACGTCGCTGGCGCCGAAGAAGCGCAGGATAGGGTCGAGGAAAACCATGCATACGACCATAAACACGAAGCCGATGACCAGGTTCAGCGTCACCGTGTTGCCCAGCAGATGCTGCGCCGTGTCGTAGTCGCGCTGCCCCAGCTTCACGCTGATGCATGTCGAAGCGCCCACGCCCACCGCTGCCCCGAAGGCCGCACTCAGATTCATAAACGGGAAGGTGATGCCCAGTCCAGCGATAGCCTCAGGACCGACCACCTGTCCTATCGATGCCCGGTCTATAATATTATATAATGAGGAGGCCGTCATCGCTACGATGGCGGGCAGGGCATATTGCCACAGCAATTTCCCCACAGGCTTCTGCCCCAGTTCCAGCGCTTTCTGCTTGTTGTCCATAGCTTTCAGCGTGCAAAGGTACGAATAAGCCGACGAAAAACAAAAAGAAAAGGCAAGTTTTCTTTTGCATCCGTCGGAGAAAATCGTAAAAAAAGTTAAGCGGCAGGAAATAACTCCTGTCTCCAGGCTCCTAACTCCTAACTTTTAGTTATTTTTGCAGCTCAAAGGTTTATAATACATGAATCACCGCATCCTACTGACAGCTATTCTGCTCCTTTCCTTTTTCGGAGCCTACGCCGCAAAGGTGAAGTACCCCGGCGGGAAGACCTATATCTACCGTTATTATCTCAAGGACAAGCAGGCCACGACGCAGTCGCTGGAGAAGCCGCAGCGCTTCTTGTCGGCGAAGAGCCTGGAGCGGCGCCAGCGGCAGGGGCTGAAGGTCGACTCCACCGACCTGCCCGTACCCCGTTCCTATGTCCGCCAGTTTCGTGAGAAGGGCACCCGTGTGCTGGGCACCAGCCGCTGGCAGAACACGGTGTTGGTGAGTTCGACGGACACAGCCAAGCTCAGCCTCCTGGCTCGCCTGCCCATTGTCAGCCGAGCCGTTTGCGTGTTCATCTCCCCCGACAGCATCGACAAGCCTGAGGATATCCGCTGGAACGTGCATGAGGATTTCAACCGTTGGGACTCTGTGAAGAACGACCCCTACGGCATGGCCCGCGAGCAGATAGAGATGCTGGGCGGCGTGCGGCTGCATGAGGCAGGCTTCACCGGCCGAGGCATCACCATTGCCATACTCGACGGTGGTTTCCAGAACTACCACCGCATTCCCGCTTTCAGCAAGACCCGCATCCTGGGCTTGAAAGACTTCGTGAATCCTGGAGATACAGGCGAGTCAGGCTTGCCCGGCGCCTCTTTCCACCGCATAGACCATGGCACGAAGGTGCTCTCAGCTATGGCGGCCCGTGCGCCGGAGGTCATTGTGGGCACAGCCCCCGATGCCGGCTTCTGGCTGCTGCGCTCGGAAGATTCCGACACCGAGCAGCCTGTGGAGGAGGACTACTGGACGATGGCGGCGGAATATGCCGACAGCGTGGGTGCCGATGTCATTAACTCCTCGCTGGGCTACTATAAATACGACGACGGGCTGCCCAGCTACCGCTTGCGCGACCTCGACGGTCAGACAGCCTTCGTCTCGCGGTCTGCCTCGCTGCTGGCCGGCAAGGGCATCGTGCTCTGCAATTCGGCGGGCAACAGCGGCATGGGGCAGTGGAAGAAAATCGGCGTCCCTGCCGATGCCCGTGACATCCTGACCGTTGGTGCCGTCGACGCCCAGGGGCAGATTTCTCCCTTCAGCAGCGTCGGCCCCTCGCAGGACGGCCGTGTGAAGCCCGATGTGGTGGCCCGTGGCAGCAACACCACGCTCATCTCCGGCCGAGGCACGCTGGTGCACGACATGGGCACGTCGTTCTCCACGCCCGTCACCTGCGGCCTCGTGGCCTGTCTGTGGCAAGCCCTCCGCAGCAAGACTGCCTTTCAGATCATCGACATTGTCCGTCGCAGTGCCGACCAGTACGACGCCCCCAACAACATCTTCGGCTACGGCTTGCCCGACTTCTGGCTGGCCTTTCAGACGACGATGAATTCAGCCGAATGATAAGCATTCGTCGCGTTCATCCCGTTCTTTTTATTCGTTGCTATAAAACCTTGTGACCAATGGAGACCAAAGAGCATGTGACATTATTGGAATTGAACCGCCTGGTACGTGAGGTCATCGAGAGCGAGATGCCCAGCGAATACTGGGTGGAGGCAGAGCTTTCCGAGTGCCGCGAGTCGAGAGGGCACTGCTACATGGAGCTTGTCCAGAAAGACGAGCGCAGTGCCACGCCCGTCGCCAGGGCCTCGGCCAAGTGCTGGGCCTCAAGGTGGTTTGTTGTACGGCCCTACTTCGAGCGCACCGCCGGCCAGCCCCTCCGTGTAGGCATGAAGGTGCTGCTGAAGGTCTATGCCCAGTTCCACGAGGCATTCGGCTTCTCCTGGATAGTCACCGACATCGATCCCACCTTCACCCTTGGCGATATGGCCCGCAAGCGGCAGGAGATCATCCGCCAGCTGAAGGAAGAGGGTGTCTTCGACCTGCAGCGCGAGCTGCGCCTGCCCCTCTTCTGCCAGCACATCGCCGTCATCTCCTCCGAGACAGCCGCCGGCTATGGAGACTTCTGCCGGCAGCTGGCCGAAAACTCCTACGGCTTCCAGTTCCACGTACAGCTGTTTCCCGCTGTCATGCAAGGAGAGGGGGTGGGGCAGAGCATCATCGCCGCACTCGATGGGATTTTTACGGCCGCAGGCCAGGGTGATGCTTTCGACTGCGTTGTCATCATTCGTGGTGGCGGGGCCACTGCCGACCTCTCCGGCTTCGACACCCTCGCCTTGGCAGAGAACGTGGCAAACTTCCCCATCCCCGTCATCACCGGCATCGGCCACGACCGCGACGAGAGCATCCTCGACATGGTGAGCCACACGCACGTTAAAACACCTACTGCCGCAGCAGCTTTCCTGGTCGACCACCTGCTGCAGGTGCATAACGCCATCAACGACTGCCAGGAACGCATGCTCCGGCTGGTACAGCAGCGGATGTCCGTGCAGCATGCCCAGCTTTCCGTGCTTCAGGAAACCATCACAAGGCTTTTCTCCGTCGTCAGGGTGCGGCAGGAAGCTCGTCTCGATGCCCTTTACGGCAGGTTGACAGCTGCCGTCACGCAAACCACCTTGGCCGAGAAGGCAAAGATAGACGCTTTTGAGCAGCGCATTCCATTGCTCCTGTTCAGAACGGTGGCCGACAGGAAACACCGGCTGGAGCTGCTGGAGGAAAAAGCAAAGTCGCTCGACCCTGCGCTGCTGCTTCGCCGAGGCTACAGCATCACTCTAAAGGACGGCCACGCCCTGCGCGATGCCTCGCTCCTCCGGCCTGGCGACGAAATAGAGACACGTCTGGAAAAAGGAATCATCAAGTCAACAGTAATATGAAAGAAGAAATGAAATACGAGGCCGCCTTTGCGCAGCTACAGGCCATCGTGGCCAAGATGGAGAACGATGAGCTGGACATCGACCAGATGGCCGAACAGTTGAAACGTGCCCAGGAGCTTATCAAGCTCTGCCGCGACAAGCTCACCAAGACCGACGAGGAAATCAAGAAAATCCTACAAACCCCCTAGCTCCGCTTTCCGGTAGAAACTAAAAGCGGTAAATATCACGCAATAGCTTTTTCTGTCGTTTCCGTATTTCGTTTGTCACGCTCTTTTTCTCAAATAGCCTTTCAACCGTCTCTGAAGAGCAGTTCGGAAGGGGAGGTCTTTGTTCTTCACGCGCACGCGTATCGTGTGCGCGAGAAAAACGAGCTACTCGAGCTACATTGGTACTAAACAGGCTGATTAACAAGCGGTTGTCTGTAGCTACACCAATTTGTTTGGTGCTACTCTGGTAGCTACAGGCAGAGAGAAGTGTTGGATGAACAGTGATGGATGATGAGTGAAAAAAACTGCCACCGTTTAGGATAATACTGCCGATGTTTGGAACTGTAGCTACAAGAGTAGCTCCAAATAGAGTGCTGTAGCTACAGACAACGGTTTACATACCAGAAGGTTAGGGGTCAATGTAGCGCGAGTAGCACCAAAAAAAGCCTCACGCGCGCGTATAACGCCACTCAATTTGGACTGTTGGAATACTAACGCCGTTTCCCAGAATACTAACGCCGTTTTCCAAAATACTAACGCCGTTTTCCAAAATACGAACGCCGTTTTTCCAAATACTAACGCCGTTTTTCCAAATACTAACGCCGTTTTCCAGAATACCGGCAACATACATTACCCCGAACTTGTGGTACTGACAAAGAAAAACGCTGTAAAATTTGGTAAGAAGGAAAAAAAAGTGTAACTTTGCAGTCGCGAAAATAAACATTCATTTATATTGTAATTTATAAATCGTAAACTAAAAAAAGATGATTTATTCAAAGGAAGTTGAAAACATGTGCGTTGTGGCCAAAGGCCCCAACCACGGTCCTGCACCCATCCCCGAAGAGGGCAAGTGGATTCAGGCCAAGGAGATTAAGGACATTTCGGGCTATACCCACGGCATCGGCTGGTGCGCTCCGCAGCAGGGTGCCTGCAAGCTGAGCCTGAACGTGAAGGACGGCATCATCCAGGAGGCTCTGGTGGAGACCATCGGCTGCACGGGCATGACACACTCCGCAGCTATGGCCAGCGAGATTCTGCCTGGCAAGACCATCCTTGAAGCATTGAACACCGACCTGGTGTGCGACGCCATCAACACGGCCATGCGCGAGCTGTTCCTGCAGATTGTCTACGGACGCACGCAGAGCGCCTTCTCCGAGGGCGGTCTGGTGATTGGTGCCGGCCTGGAAGACCTGGGCAAGGGCCTGCGCTCGCAGACGGGCACGCTCTATGGCACCGTTGCCAAGGGCACGCGTTATCTGGAGCTGACCGAGGGCTACATCACCAAGGAGTTCCTCGACAAGGACAATCAGGTCTGCGGCTATGAGTACGTGCACCTGGGCAAGATGATGGAGGCCATCAAGGCCGGTATGGATGCCAACGAGGCTGTGAAGAAGTTCACCGGCAGCTACGGCCGCACCAAGGCCGAGCAGGGTGTTGTGAAAGCTATTGACCCGCGTAAGGAGTAATTTACGATTTGACGATTTACGATTTACGATTGATGTACAATTTAATTATTGAACAGTTCATCGTAGAATCGCTAAATCAAAAAATCGAAAAATAAATCGTAAATAGTAAATTTGTAAATCGTAAATTAGAAAAGACATGATTAGAAAAGTTTCATTCGAGAGTTACGAGCGTCGCATCAACCAGGTGCTGGCAGCTCTGAAAGAGAACGGCATCAATAGCATTGAAGAGGCTAACGAGATTTGCGACAAGGCCGGCGTCGACCCCTACCTGATGTGTGAGGAGACGCAGGGCATCTGCTTCGAGAACGCCAAGTGGGCATACGTCTGCGGTGCTGCCATCGCCATCAAGAAGGGCGTGAAGAGTGCTGCCGAGGCTGCCGAGGCCATCGGCATCGGCCTGCAGTCGTTCTGCATTCCCGGCAGTGTGGCCGACGACCGCAAGGTGGGTATCGGCCACGGCAACCTGGCTGCCCGCCTGCTGCGCGAGGAGACCGAGTGCTTCGCCTTCCTGGCTGGCCACGAGAGTTTCGCTGCCGCCGAGGGTGCCATCAAGATTGCCGAGAAGGCCAACAAGGTGCGCCAGAAGCCGCTGCGTGTCATCCTGAACGGTCTGGGCAAGGATGCTGCTATGATTATCAGCCGCATCAATGGCTTCACGTATGTGCAGACCCAGTTCGACTACTACACCGGCGAGGTGAAGGTGGTGAAGGAGACCCCGTACTCTGACGGTCCACGCGCCAAGGTGAAGTGCTATGGTGCCGACGACGTGCGTGAGGGCGTAGCCATCCTGTGGAAGGAGAATGTCGACGTCTCCATCACGGGTAACTCCACCAACCCCACCCGTTTCCAGCATCCTGTGGCCGGAACCTACAAGAAGGAGCGCGTGCTGGCCGGCAAGCCCTACTTCTCAGTAGCATCCGGCGGCGGTACGGGCCGCACGTTGCATCCCGATAACATGGCAGCAGGTCCCGCCTCTTACGGCATGACCGACACGCTGGGACGTATGCACAGCGACGCTCAGTTCGCTGGCTCCAGCTCAGTGCCCGCTCATGTGGAGATGATGGGCTTCCTGGGCATCGGCAACAACCCGATGGTGGGTGCCACCGTCTCCATCGCCGTGGAGATTGACCTGGCCCTGAACAAGAAGTAGCAGAACGCATTCGCAAGATGGGGCAGGAGGGATATGTATTTCATTTCCCTCCTGCTGATTTTTCCGTTATTTTCTTGCACACGACGCGAAAGTTTTGTAAATTTGCAGGAAATTTGTAGGAGAAGGATGAAACAGGCAAGTATAGGCAGGAACCGAGGCTGGCTGGCACTAAGCCCCCTGGCAGTCTTTGTCGTGCTCTACCTGGTGACTAGCATCGTGGCAGGCGACTTCTATAAGGTGCCCATCAGCGTGGCTTTCCTCGCCACCTCCATCTATGCCATAGCCATCAGCCACGGCCGCCTTCAGCGGCGCATCAATGTGTTCAGCCGAGGGGCTGGCAGCAGCCAGATGATGCTCATGATATGGATTTTCGTGCTGGCCGGCGCCTTTGCCAACTCCGCCAAGGTCATGGGGTCGATTGATGCTACGGTCAACCTGACGCTGTCGCTGCTGCCCGGACAGATGATGCTGGCAGGCCTGTTCCTGGCCGCCTGTTTCATCTCGCTCAGCATAGGCACCAGCGTGGGCACCATCGTCGCCCTGACACCCATCGCTGCCGGCGTGGCCACACAGACAGGAGCCTCTGTACCCCTGCTCGTGGCAGCTGTGGTGGGTGGCTCGTTCTTCGGCGACAACCTGTCGTTCATCAGCGACACTACCATCATCGCCACGCAGACCCAGGGCTGCAAGCTGAGCGACAAGTTCCGTGTGAACTCGTTCATCGTCGTGCCTGCGGCCATAGTGGTGCTGGCCATCTATCTCTTCCTTGGCCGGGGCATCGCCTCGCCCAACGAGACGGCTGAGGTGGAGTGGGTGAAGGTGCTGCCCTATCTGGTGGTGCTGCTGACGGCCGTCATAGGAATCAACGTGATGGTGGTGCTGACGATGGGCATTCTTCTGACAGGCATCATAGGGCTGCTGACGGGCGGCTTTGCCGACGCTTACGTTTGGATGCAGGCTATGGGCGAAGGCATCTTGGGCATGGGCGAGCTTATCGTCATCACCATGCTGGCCGGCGGACTGCTGGAGGTAATCAAGCACAACGGAGGCATCGACTTCATCATCAGCCGCCTGACTTGCCACATCAGCGGGAAACGGGGTGCCGAGCTGACGATTGCCGCTCTGGTGAGCATCGTCAACCTGTGTACGGCCAACAACACGGTGAGCATCATCACCGTAGGAGGCATTGCCCACCAGATAGGCGAGAAATATGGTCTTGACCCCCGCAAATGCGCCTCGCTGCTCGACACCTTCTCCTGCACCGTGCAGGGCCTCATCCCCTACGGCGCACAGCTGCTCATGGCCGCAGGACTGGCAGCCGTCAATCCCGTAGAGATTCTGCCCTCTCTGTGCTATCCTGTCGTGGTAGGCATCGGTGCCCTGCTGGCCATCCTGTTTCGTTTCCCAAGGAGATACTCTAGACCGTGAGATAAGCGATGAACATCATACAAAGAAATTTCTTCCGCCTGCTTCGGGCAGGAGTCTTCCACAGCGAGGAACAGATAGAGCCCATGTCGGCCTGGAAATGGAAACAGGTGCTGGAATGGGCCAGGCAGTTGAATGTGGCACCGCTGCTCTACGACGGCGTTGACCTTTGTGGGGAGCAGCCTTCCATGCGGCTGACCGACGAGCTGCGCGAAGCCTGGCGGCAACATACCCTGCAGGCCAATGAACAGCTGGAACAGGCGGAAGCCGAGGTGGCCGAACTGCTGTTGACGCTGGGCCGTCTGCAGCTGCGCCCCATCCTGATGGAGCCCTGGCCCACCGCTGTACTCTATGCCCATCCCGCTCATCGCCGGAAGAACAGGGTGAGCATCTACTTCCCTTTCTCCACACAGGGGAAGAAAGCCGACGAATGGGCCGAGGCCAACGGCACCGGCCTGGACAGCCCTCAGAAGCACCTGCTGCAGTATGAATGGAAAGGTCTGCACGTGGAGCACCGCCACCGCATGTTCCAGCTGAGCAACAAGGTGAACAACATGACGCTGCAAAACATCATTGAGCAGGAATGGCTCGACGGCGGAACGTCTCACACCACCATCGGCGGCCAACGCATAGAGACCGTCGGCCCTACGCTCTACCTCCTCGTCTCTCTGCTCAGCATCATAAAGACTACATTGAGCGAGGGGCTGGCGCTGTGGCAGATGGCCGATCTGGGCATGCTGCTGCGCCGGCAGGGTGATCAGGTGGACTTCGTGAAACTGCAGGAGTGGATTGAACGCCTGCACTTTGGCCGTATGGCTCAGCTTTCAGGGCAGGTGCTGACTGGTCTGCTGGGATTTAGCGCCGACGAAGTGCCCTTCATGCCGTCTGCCCCCAACAACAGCAATGCCGACAGCCTGGCCAACGACCTCCTGGGGACAGAAGGCTCTTCCGGCTCTTCAAGGTATCTGCGCTACTGTCCCGGCGAAAGTCTCTCAAGCCTCATGGCCTCCATCACCCACTCACTGGGCAACGTGGAGGAGTAAATAGCCTGCCAAGCCCTCACCAAGGGAGAATGTATAGATAGAAAAAATGAGAATGAAAAAACAAGCAGATAAGCCAACCACACATCCCTCCCTTTGGAAGGGCCTGGGTGGGCATTCCCTTTTGAGGGGCTTGGGGAGGCTCTGTCTTCTGCTTGTCGTCTGTCACTTTTCCCTTGCTGCTTCCTTTGCCCAGGCCACCGACTCTTTACTGCTGGCCCGCATGTTTAATTACTGCAAGAATTATGAGGACAGCATCAGCGGATTCAAGTCGAACGTCTACATCAAGCACCTCTACCAGACGGAAAAGCGCAACTTCACCCTGTGGTGTGTGCCGTCGATGTATGCCATTGCCAGCGGTCGCCGCTCTTTTGTCAGCGAGCAATACAGCCGCTTGACCTTCAAGGAGGACGGCGAACTGGAGAACCTTCGCCAGGTCTACTACACGACCATCCCCCACAACCGCCGCGCCATGCCTACGCTGCTGGAGTTCATCACACCCGAACTCTACGGCGAGACGCTCTATGGCGATCATATCCTGTCGCCATTCAACCGTGTGAACCGCATCTTCTACCGCTACTCCACGGCATGGCTCAACAATCATCAGACACGGCTCTATTTCCGTCCGAGGAAGGTGAGCAACACACAGCTGGTGAAAGGTCTTGCCACCATCGACACAGAGACGGGCCGCATCGTAGACGCCACCCTGATAGGCGAGTTCGACATGATGCACTTCCAGACAATGACCATGCAGGGCGACGAAGGGGCGAGAGCCATGCTGCCGAAGTTCTGCCGCACCAGCGTCGACTTCAAATTCCTTGGCAACCACATCTCCTCCCTCTTTGAGGCATCCTACGACTGCCCCATCACCCTGCCCGACACTGTGAGCGTGAAAGGCGACCGACAGCTGATAGACTCCATACGTCCCTACAGCCTGTCGCCAGCAGAGCAGGCCATCTACGACCAGCGCGACTCGCTGCGGGCAAAACGCCAACAGGCTGACACCGTTGTCATAGACTCGGCGATGCAGCAACCTAAGCGGCGTAAGCACAACTACTGGAAGGAGATAGGCGGCGTGGTGGGCGAAAGCCTGGTGCAGCGCATGCGCTTCACCTCAGAGCAGGGCTACGTACGCCTGTCGCCCATCATCAACCCCCAGTATATCAGCTACAGCCGCCGCAAGGGATTCTCCTACCGCTTCAAGCTGGGCGCCCAACTGAACTTGGATGATAACAAGGCGCTGACCATGAACACCCGCTTCGGCTATAACTTCAAGCAGCGGAAATTCTACTTCAACCTGCCCATCCGACTGGAATACAACTACCGTGACCGTGATGCCTACGCAGAGATAGCATGGGCCAGTGGCAACAGAATCTACAACTCTACCGTGGAGGACGAGCTGCGAAAGCAGATAGGCGATGACGTCTCTCTCGACGGGATGAACCTCGACCAGTTTGACGACTGGAAGATGCATTTCATCAATGTGTTGCCGCTGAACAACCGTCTGGCTGTGGAGGTAGGTATAGTGTTCCACCAGCGTAAGGCAGTGAACAAGAAAGGCATGATTCAGATGGGCATGCCCCATGAATACCGAAGCCTGGCTCCGGCACTCTCGGTGAAGACACGTCCCTGGCGCGAAGGCCCGCTGTTCACCATCGACTATGAGCGTGGCCTGCCGGGTAAGGAGGACTTTATGACCTACGAGCGGTGGGAGCTGGACGCCTCGCTGAAGCACCGCATGCACCGTCTGCAGACGCTGAACCTGCGTGTAGGAGCTGGCTTCTATACGCTGCGCGACAAGAATTTCTTCATGGACTACTCCAACTTCCGCGACGAGAACCTGCCCGAAGGATGGGACGACGACTGGTCGGGCAACTTCCAGCTGCTCCGTTCCAGAATGTACAATGCGTCCGACTATTATATCAGGGGCAACGTGTCGTATGAGTCGCCACTGATGGTCATCTCGCTGGTGCCGCTGGTGGGCCGCTATGTAGAACGGGAGCGCATCTACCTCAGTTCGCTTTCCATTGCCCATACCCGTCTATACAGCGAGCTGGGCTACGGCATCACCTGCCGGTATTTCTCCATGGGCGCCTTCGCCAGCTTCCTCAATACCCGATTCCAGGAAATCGGAACGAAATTCACCTTCGAACTCTTCCGCCGATGGTAACTCCCAACTCCTAAACACCCAAACTCCTAACTCTCATGCCCTTCCCCCTCACCGTCTACAAAGCCAGTGCCGGCAGCGGAAAAACCTTCACGCTGGCTACAGAATTCATCAAGCTTCTAGTGCTCAATCCGCAGAATTATAAGCAGATACTAGCTGTTACCTTCACGAACAAGGCTACGGAGGAAATGAAGACGCGCATCCTCAGTCAGCTGTATGGCATCTGGCAAGGCCTAGAAGATTCAAGGAGCTATGCCCGCAAGGTGAGCGAAGCCCTAAAAGGGCAGCTCTCCGACGAGCAGATAGCTGAACGGGCCGGACAGGCACTGCACCTGCTGCTTCACAACTATAGCTATTTCCGTGTGGAAACCATCGACTCCTTCTTCCAAAGCATCATGCGCAACCTGGCCCGCGAACTGAACCTGGCGGCCAACTTACGGGTGGGGCTCAACGATGCACAAGTGGAGGAGATGGCCGTCGACCAGCTCATCGACTCGCTCACAGCTTCCGACCGCGTGCTGCAGTGGCTCATGAAATATATCATGGACAACATCAGCGACGACCGCTCCTGGAATGTCATCGGCCAAATCAAGAAATTCGGGCGTACCATCTTCCGCGACTTCTACAAGAACCACAGCCAGGAACTTACTGCCTTGATGCAAAAAGAGGGATTCTTCGACAGCTACCAGAAAGAGCTGCTAGACATCCGCCATCAGGCCAGTGAAAGGATGAAGGAAATTGGACGGCAGTTCTTCGAAGCTATCAAAGCTGAAGGACTGACCATCGAAGACCTCAGCTATGGTAAGACTGGCGTGGCGAGCCTGTTCCTGAAGTTGCAAAACGGCATCTTCGATGAGTCTGTCATCAGCAAGCGTGCCACCGATTGCCTTGGACGGCCTGACAAATGGTATAAGAAGACTCACCCCCGCCGAGAACTTATCCACCATCTGGCTGATACCGTGCTCGACGGCTTGCTCCGGACAGCCATCGACGAGCAACCCTGCCAGTTGAAACGCTACAAGAGTGCTGACCTGACGTTGCGCCACCTCTTTCAACTGCGTCTGCTGGGCACCATCGAGCAGAAGATGCGCCAGCTGAACGAAGAGCAGAACCGCTTCCTGCTCAGCGACACACAGCAGCTGCTGCACGAGCTTATTGGCGACAGCGACACCCCTTTCATCTTTGATAAGACGGGCACCCAGCTGAAACACATTATGATAGATGAGTTCCAGGACACTTCGACCGTGCAGTGGCAGAACTTCAAGATTCTGCTTCAGGAAGCCATGAGCCATAAGGGGAGCGAGAACCTCATCGTGGGCGACGTGAAGCAGAGCATCTACCGTTGGCGCAGCGGCGACTGGCGCCTGCTTGCCGGCATAAAGGAACAGTTTGCCGATGCCGACAAGATGGTAAACATTGAGACGCTCAGCACAAACTATCGCTCAGCCCGCCGCATCGTCAGTTTCAATAACGCTTTCTTCACCGAAGCAGCGCGGCAGGAAGAGGTCGACGCCTACGACGATGTGGTGCAGACAGTGCCCGCACAGAAGGGCGATGAGGGGCTGGTGAAGGTGATGCTGCTGCCGGCAGAGGACTATGAGCAGCAGACGCTAGAGGTGCTGACCAGCCAGATTGCCCAACTGCTGGAAGAAGGGGTGCCCGTCAGCGATATGGCCATACTAGTCAGGGCCAACAACTACATTCCCCTGATTGCCAGTCATGTCATGGAGCATCTGCCGGAAGTGAAGGTGGTCAGCGACGAGGCCTTCCGCCTCGATGCGTCGCCCGCCGTTGTCAGCATCGTCACGGCTCTGCGCCTACTGACCCATCCCGACGATGCCATAGCACGCGCATATCTAACTGAGAACGGAGAGTTGAGAACTGAGAACGGAGAGTTGAGAACTGAATCAACTGAGAACGGAGAACTGAGAACTGAGAGGTATGATTACTCTCAAGGCGGAGAGCCTTCAACCAGCAAAACTAATCATACCTCTCAGTTCTCAGTTCTCAGTTCTCAGTTACTCCAGCTCCCGCTTTATGAGCTGACCGAGCAGCTCTACGCCATCCTTCATTTAGACCGTATGGCCGGCCAAAGTGCCTACCTCTGTGCCTTCTACGATCAGGTGGCCTCGTTCGTGGCCGACAACGGCTCCGATGTCAATGCCTTCCTCCGTGAATGGGATGAGAGCATCGGTGCAAAGACCATACAAAGTTCTGAGAACGAAGGCCTGCGCCTCATTTCCATCCACAAGGCAAAGGGACTGGAATATCCCTGTGTGCTCATCCCCTTCTGCGACTGGCAACTTGAGCAGGCCGACGTACTCTGGTGCTCACCTCGTGAAGAACCCTTCAGTCAGCTTCCGCTGGCTCCCATCGATTATAGCCAGAAAGGCATGAAAGGCACTATCTACGACCGTGACTACGAAGAGGAACACAGGCAGAACATCGTAGACAACCTGAACTTGCTCTACGTGGCTTTCACCCGTGCCTCACAACAGTTGTTCGTCTATGGCAAGCGCAAGGCGTCGGCCTTGTCGCGCTCAGCCCTCATCGAGCGTGTGCTGCCCGAAATAATCAAGGAAATAGAAGGGGCAACCCTTCAGGGCATGGAAGACGAGAGTCTGCCCTTGTGTTTTGTTACCCCCCTCAGTACCCCCGAAAGAGGGGAGAATTCCTCCTCTTTAAAGAGAACAGAAGCAGCTCTCCCTCCTTCGGGAGAACCAAGGATGGGAGCCAATCCTTTCCTTTGGAAGAGCACTCCCGTAAAAGTTCCCATTGAAGCCCTTCCCGCCAAGGCTGACTTCAAGCAGAGCAACAAAAGCCGCCAATTTGCCGTCATTGAGGATGACGAAAAGACCCAGCAGCAGGAGTACATCCAGATGGGCAATGTGCTCCACTATGTCCTCTCCACCATTCGCACCACCGACGACATTGAAGCCGTGCTGGGGCAGTTGGAGCAGGAGGGAATCATAGCTGAGAGCGGAGAACAGAGAGCGGCCCTATTGCGCCAGCGGCTGGCCGACCCGCGAGTGGCCGAATGGTTCCGCCCTGGCCGGTGGAAACTCTACAACGAGTGTTCCATTTTATGCTTTGACACGACGTCGGGGCGTGTAGTAGAGCGCCGTCCCGACCGTGTCATGACCGACGGCACGCAGACCATCGTCGTAGATTTCAAGTTCGGCCGCGAACGTGAGGAATACCTTGAACAGGTGTGCCAGTACATGGCCCTGCTTGCCAAGATGGGGCATCGCCAAGTGAAAGGCTACCTCTGGTTTGTCTACAGCAGTAATATCGTCGAAGTAAAGATATAAATACCCATGAAGACATTTCTTTCCTATGTCGCCCAAGACATACTGGCCAAATACGGCACCGACCTCTCGCAAGTGGCAGTGGTGTTTCCGAACAAGAGAGCCTCGCTGTTTCTCAACCAGCATCTGGCACGTCTGGCTGGAGGCAGCCCCCTTTGGAGTCCGGCCTACCTCACCATCAGCGAACTGTTCCGGCTGCATTCCCGTCGCCAGGTGGCCGACCCCATCAAGCTGGTGTGCGAGCTGTATAAGTCGTTCGTGGCACAGACGGGCACCGACGAGACCCTTGACCATTTCTACGGTTGGGGACAGCTGCTGCTGAGCGACTTCGACGACATCGACAAGCAGCTGGCTGATGCCGACCATGTCTTTGCAAACCTGGCCGACCTGCACGAGATGGACGACGACAGCTACCTCACCGATGAGCAGCGCGACGTGCTGCGGCGCTTCTTTGGCAACTTCTCCGACAGCCACAACAGCGAGCTGAAGCAGCGCTTCCTCACGCTTTGGTCGCACATGGCTGACATATACCATGACTTCAACAGGCGGCTGGAGGCCCAGGGGCTGGCCTATGAGGGGGCTCTCTATAGGGAGGTGGTAAGTGAGAATGGCTTAACTGAGAGCGGAGAGTTGAGAACTGAGAGCGGAGAGTTGAGAACTGAGAACGGAGAGTTGAGAACTGAGAACGGAGAGTTGAGAACTGAGAACGGAGAGTTGAGAACTGAGAGGTATGATTACTCTCAAGGCGGAGAGCCTACTGACAGCAAAACTAATCATACCTCTCAGTTCTCAGTTCTCAGTTCTCAGTACATTCTCTTTGTTGGTTTCAATGCGCTCCTCAAGGTGGAACAGCGGCTCTTCACCCTCCTCCGCCGGGAGGGCAAGGCCCGCTTCTACTGGGACTTCGACCATTACTATATGAAGGGGAACGAAGCCGGCCATTTCATCGGCCAGTATCTGACCCTCTTCCCCAATGAACTGGGTAACACCGATGCCGATATCTACGACTGTATGGCCAGCCCGAAGCACATCACCATCGCCTCGGCTACTACCGAGAATATCCAAGCCCGCTATGCCACGCAGTGGCTACGCCGCCAGGAACCCGGCACGGTGGGAGCCGATACCGCCGTGGTGCTGTGCAACGAGGCATTGCTGCCCGCCGTCATCCATAGTCTGCCTGCAGAGGTGGAGCATGTCAACATTACCACGGGCTTCCCGCTCTCCCAGACTTCCATGCCCGCGCTCATCTCAGCCCTTATCGGCTTGCGCCGCGACGGCTACGACCATCAGCGCGGCTGTTTCCGCCTGCGTCAGGTCAATACGCTGTTGCAGCATCCCTATCTCATCAGTGCCTCGCCGCAGACAAGCGCCCTCGTCAAACAGCTGAAGGAGGAGAACAACTACCATCCCACGTCGCAGCAGTTGTCGGCCGACGACCTCACTGCCCTCTTGTTCCAGCCTTTCCCTCCGCAGCACCAGAACGAGCTTCTGCTCAGCTGGCTCTGCCAGGTGGTGAAGGCCATCGCCCGCACGCCGGCCACCGATGTGTTGCGGGAAGAAAGCATCTTCAACACCTATACCTTGCTGAACCGTCTGCTGAGTCTGGCACAGGCCGGTGACCTGGTCACCGACAGCATCACCTTGGTCCGTCTCATCACCCAGCTTATGCAGACCACCACCATCCCCTTCCACGGTGAACCCATCGAAGGGCTGCAAATCATGGGACTGCTGGAAACACGCAACCTCGACTTCAGGCATCTGCTCATTCTTTCCGCACAGGAAGGCAACATGCCCCGCTTGACTAGCGACACCTCGTTCATTCCCTACAGCCTGCGCCGTGCCTATGGTCTGACCATCGCCGACCATAAGGTGGCCATCTACAGCTATTACTTCCACCGTCTGTTGCAGCGTGCCGACGATGTCACCATCGTCTACAACAATGCCACTACCGACGGGCAGAAAGGAGAGATGAGCCGCTTCCTGCTACAGCTAATGGCTACCCCCCTCAATCCCCCCGAAGGGGGGAAGATTTCCTCCCCTTCGGGAATGTCAGGAGGGGTCATTACCCTTCTCTCCTTGCAAGGCTATCAGAACAGCACCCCCCACCAGCCGCAGCCAGTGGAAAACCGGGCGCGTAAGCCGCAGCTTCTCTCTCCGACAGCCATCAACAACTATTTGCGCTGTCCCCTGCGCTTCCACTACCGCTATGTGTGCAATCTGCCAGATTCTGATGATAATGATGGAGAGACAATAGACAACCGCATCTTCGGAAACATCTTCCACGAAGCGTCGCAGATGGTCTACACCCGTCTTGTTGACAGCAAGGGCGGGTTTGCGGCTCGTCCGCAGATTCTGTCAGCCGACCTGGAGCGCCTGTTGAAAAGCGGGGTTGAAATCAGGCAGGCGGTAGACGAGGCTTTCCGACAGGAACTCCATCTTCCTCACCATTTCTCCTTTCCGGGGAGGTCAGGAGGGACTTCCTCCCTTTCTGGTCTCCAGCTCATCAGCCGTGAGGTCATTGTCCACTATCTTCGTCAGCTCATCAGCAACGACCGACAACTGGCTCCCTTCACCATTCTCAGTCTTGAAGAAGAATACAGCATGTCGCTGCCGCTCCCCTCAGGAGACAGCATTAACATTGGCGGCCGCGTAGACCGATTGGACATGGTGAGAGATGCTGGCGGCAACGACCTTGTCCGTGTCATTGACTACAAGACCGGTGCCCACCGCATGAAATCGCTGCCTGATGTAGATGCCATTTTCCGTCCCGAATTCCTGAAAGAGCATTCCGACTACTACCTGCAGGCCATGCTCTACGCCGTCATCGTGGCCCGCCGTCATCCTGCCATGCCTGTGGCCCCTGCGCTGCTCTTCATCCAGCATGCCGGTGCCCAGGACTACGACCCTGTGCTGCGTTTTGGCCGCGAGCCCATCCTTGATGTCAGCGCTTGTGAAGCGCCCTTCCTTCAGCAGCTCAGCCAGACGGTAGGCCGTATGTTCGACCACGCGCAGCCTCTTGTCCCTACGGCCGACCGCCAGCGCTGCCAATCATGTCCCTACCGCTTGCTGTGCCGGTAGGCTTCGTGGGTTATTTGCTGAGCCTTACGATACGTATGCCCAGGGCGTTTTTCCGCTGCTTGAGGTATTGCTGGAGGGTGACGGTTTCTTCCACCACTTTCTTGTGCTTGCTCGATGCGTCGATGAAATGCAGACCGTCGTCATGCCAAACGGCAATGCCCAGGTGGGCAATGTCCAGCCCCTCGGCCGACGTGACGATGCAGACGATGTCGCCGTCGTGCACAGCCTGCCTCACCACCTTGGTATTCTTCACTTCAGCCGTGGGGATATAGCGGAACTGGTGTCCTGTCAGGTCTTTCTCCTGTCTGGCGATGACGGGGATATACTCCGGATGGCGCTTCAGCGAGACATACGACTGCGGATGCTTCGTCATGTAGCTGACGCTGACCGTCTGTGTGGCGGTGAAGGGTGGGGCAGGCTGCTGCACTTCCGATGCAAAGCCCAGACGACTGTTGTCGCGAATCCAGTCGCTGAAATAATGTATGCGCGAGGGGTAGCCGTCGCACTTGCCGTCCCAGTAGCGCTGGTTGTGAAGCTGGCGGACGAACTGGGCAAACGATGTCTCCCCCCGGCGGGCACAGAGGGTGAGGGCCGCCACCACGTCGACGTATGTGGTGCAGTCTAGCTCGCGTGTGTTGAGCACCAGCCGCTCGTCGTCGGGGTAAATCTCCAGCGTCTGGCCCACGTAGGGCAGGCCTAGGAACTGGCGTGCATAGTAGAGCACATCGGTCTTCCCCGTGGCCAGCAGCTTCTCCACGGTGATGCTGTCCTGTGGAGTGTAGTGGCAGCGGGGTGTTTGCGCTCCTGCAGGGCAAATAGCAAATGACAGTTGAAAGATGAAAGCTATGAATACCTTGGTACTCTGATGTGCCATCATCTTTGGTTTCACGGAAAATGGTGCAAATAGTCTGTTCATATCTTTTATTATCTGTAAGGGGGAGGGGAACTTTACCTGTATCTCCTTTTTAGTCCGAAGTTATAGCCTATGTACATGTTCAGCGACCCGAAGGTGTTGTTCGTACGGAAGCGGGGCTTATGGTAGTTGTTGGTATGTACGATGACGCTGGCACCGGCATACCACCGCATGCAGTTATAGACGAGGCCGAAACGGCCGATGCCGTCGAGGTTGACGTTATGGAAGCCGAAGCCCTCGTTGCTGTCGCCGACGACGTCGCCAGCACTCTTCTTGTAGGCCAGTGCCGCCTGCAGGCTGGCTCCGAAGAGCCAGTTCTTGTGGAACACCCAGTTGTAGGCATATCCGGCCGAGAGGTTGAAGTCGTGGTAGGCCACCTTGCGGAACATCAGTCCCGAGTCCAGCGGTACGGTCATAGAGCCCATGCGCCCGTCTATCAGCCGTTGAAGCCGCTCATGGTCCACCTCCAGCGAGTTCTTCGTATAGCCCAGGCCGGCCATCCACGAGCCGCAGCTCACTTTCTGCACGGTGCTCTGGCTGAAGGCGGCGGGATAGGAGAAACGCCCGTGGTTGAAGATGTAGTAGGCATTGAAGCCTGTGATGCCGGCCTTGATGCCGCTGAAGGGCTGCCCGTCCAGGGGCGATGTGTCGATGCCGTTGCCCAGTCGGGCGTCACGAAGCTTGTAGTCGTTGCCGGTGCGGCGGTAGAAGAGGTCGATGCCCACCTGCGAGCTGTAGATGCTCAGGTCGAGTTGCTGCTTGATGCGCTGCAGGTTGACGTTTCCCAGCTCAAAGGTGTAGCCGAAGAAGAACCATTTCCATCCGATGTATGGCCCGACCTTCATGTTCAAGTCGGGTGCGAATGTGACCGACTGTGCGTCGCGGCCGGCACTGCGCAGGGTAAAGATGTCGTAGTTGTGGGTCACCTGCATCATGACGGTGAAGATGTAGTGCTGCGGTTCGATGAAGGTGGTGTCCAGGCGGTCGAAGCCGCGCACTGTCTTCTTAATCTGCGAGTTGATGGATGAGATTTGCGAATTGAGAATCTCTTTTTGGGAAATGCGCGTTGAGTCACGCTCCTGTGCCGATGCCAGCAAGGAGAGCAAGAACATATATATAAATAATGTATATCTCATTTCTCATTTCAGCTCCCTGGTCCCTCCGAGGTGGGAGAAATCCCTCCCCTTTGGGGAGGCCAGGAGGAGCTGTTCGTCAAATCTTTCCCAGTATGCGGTCGAGCACCCAGTTCGTCGGGGTGGCCGAGACGCTGGTACAGAGGCAGACACCCAGTCCCTGCAGATGCTCGATGACGCTCTTGATGATGGGGAACTGCACGTATGGCGGGTTGGGCACGTCGATGATTTCCGTCCCCTCGCTGGTGTGCAGTTCTATGGGTGCATAGTTGAACACCGAGAAGGCCATCGACCCCTGGGTGCCTACGATGAGAATGCGGTCGGTGCGGGCACTCTCGTGGGCGACGAAGCTCCACGAGCCGCTGCCGGGCATGCCGTTCTCGAAGCGGAAGACGGCACTCACGCTGTCCTCGGCAGAATAGAGGTTGCCCCTGTTGGCGCAGATGCCCCTGGCCTCGAGTATGATGCCGAAGATGTATTGCAGGAGGTCAATCTGGTGGGGGGCCAGGTCATAGAAGTAGCCGCCGCCGCTGATGTCGGGCTGCAGGCGCCAGGGCAGCCGTTCGGGGTGGGTGTAGTCCAAGTCGCGCGGCGGCACGGCGAAGCGCACCTGCACGTTCACCGTCTTGCCGATGACGCCCTGCTCCACCAGCTCCTTCACCCGGAGGAAATAGGGCAGGTAGCGGCGGTAGTAGGCCACGAAGCAGGGCACTCCCGTCTGCTCGCTGACATAGTTGATGCGGGCACAGTCGTCGTAGGTCGAGGCCAGCGGCTTCTCCACGTAGACCGGCTTGCCGGCCTTCATGGCCATGATGGCGAAGGTGGCATGGCTCGACGGGGGCGTGGCCACGTAGATGGCGTTCACCTCCGGGTCGTCGATGAGCTGCTGGGCATCGGTGTACCATCGGGGCACGCCGTGGCGCTCGGCATAGCTGCGGGCTTTCTGCTCCGTGCGGCTCATCACAGCCACCACGCTGCTGCCCTTCACTTCGTTGAAGGCAGGGCCGCTTTTCTTCTCGCAGACCTCGCCACAGCCTATAAAACCCCATTTCAAAATCTTCATACAGGAAAAAATTTGTGCAAAGGTACTAAAAAGTTTGGAACGTTCCAAACTTTTTAGTACCTTTGCATAAAAATAAGGGAATACCGCTCTTGATATATGGAAAAAAGCAAAGATCTTTCAGCCCATCGTTCCAGGAGTTTCCAGGCTGTCATCATCGATGGCTACCGGCTCTATGCTCAGAACTTCTGGCGTCTGGTGCGTTCTTCGTGGATACAGGCCGTTGTCTATGCCCTCGTCACGGGTTTCTCGATGACGTGGTTCTTCACCTCGTTGTTTCCCCTGTTGGCCGCCCGTCAGGGATTGATGCCTGAAGTTGCCATTTGGGGCGCTACGCTTGTCGCCTTTCTCCTGACGGCCGTCATTTTTGCCTTTGCCGGAGGCGTGGCCCCATTGCACGAGCATTGGCACTCCAATGCCATCAGCCAGCCCCGCCGTTGGTGGGGACGCTGGCCCTGGAAGCTCACCCTTCGCGGAATGACCGTCCTGCCCAGCATGCTGTGGAAGGCAGTGCGCAAGGGAAAGCTCTGGACAATTATCGCCATTGCCCTCGTCATGCTGCTGCTGGTGCTGGTGGCCACGGTCGTCTTCCAGCTGCCGTCCGTCATCCTCGCCACGGCCAATGTGGAAGCGCAAGTGGGGCTGGCGGCAGGCGATGCCGTTGACATTCCCGAGAATATCTGGTGGATGGACTTCCTCACCTTTTGTGCCTGCGGCCTGCTCCAGGCATACATCCATCTGAGCACCCTCTTCCCCTTCTATTATGTCTGGGGAGATATCCAGACGGTCAGACGGCCAACCCCCTAAACCTTCATTCCTTAACGACCAACCCCTCAACACCCCATGTCAAAACAGAAAATACTCTTCATTGACCGTGACGGCACCCTCGTGGAGGAACCTGCCGACGAGCAGGTGGATGCCCTGGAGAAAATCCGCTTCAAGCCCGGCGTGTTCCGCTGGCTGGGGCTGCTGGCCGAGCGCACCGACTACAAGCTAGTGATGGTGAGCAACCAGGACGGGCTGGGCACCGACGCCTTTCCCGAAGACACTTTCTGGCCAGCCCAGAACTTCATCCTTCAGGCACTGGAGGGTGAGGGCATCCGCTTCGACGACATCCTGATAGACCCCCACTTCCCCGAGGAAAACGCCCCTACGCGCAAGCCCGGCACGGGCATGGTGGAGAAATACATGCTCGACACCGAGCACTACGACATAGCCGGAAGCTACGTCATCGGCGACCGTGACACCGACCTCCAGCTGGCCCGCAACATCGGTTGCAGGGCAGCCATCCTCTCCGACGGCTACGGCTGGCAGCAGGTGGCCGAGACCATCATCGACGGCGAGCGGCGGGCACATGTGCGCCGCACCACGAAAGAGACCGACATCGACGTCAGCCTGGCACTCGACGGCGAGGGCATCTGCCACATCTCGACGGGGCTGGGGTTCTTCGACCACATGCTCGAGCAGATAGGCCGCCACGGAGGCATAGACCTCGACATCAGCGTGAAAGGCGACCTCCACGTCGACGAGCACCACACCATAGAGGACACCGCCCTCGCACTGGGCGAATGCTTGCGCCAGGCACTGGGCAAGAAGCGGGGACTGGAGCGCTACGGCTTCTCCCTGCCCATGGACGACTGTCAGGCACATGTCTGTCTGGACTTCGGCGGGCGCCCCTGGCTCGTCTGGCAGGCAGAGTTCCACCGCGAGAAGATAGGCGACGTGCCCACGGAGATGTTCTTCCACTTCTTCAAGAGCCTCAGCGACGCCGCCCTGATGAACCTCTACATCCACGCCGAGGGGCAGAACGAGCACCATAAGATTGAGGCCGTCTTCAAGGCCTTCGCACGCTCGCTGCGCCAGGCCATCCGCCGTGATGTCTACCGCTACCAGCTGCCCTCCACGAAGGGAGTGATTTGAGAAGTGAGAATTGAGAACTGAGAATTGAGAGGTATGATTAGCTTTGCTGCTGGCTTCCTCCCCCCTTCGGGGGGATTAGAGGAGGGTGAGAATTGAGAGGTATGATTAGCTTTGCTCGCGGTATTCCTCCCCTTCTGAGGGAAAAGAGCGCGGCCTTCCTCCCCCCTTCGGGGGGATTAGAGGGGGGGGATGGCTGAGAAGTGAAAATAAGTATTTTAAAATAAGTATTTTATGAGACGTTTATCATTTATCATTTTTCATTTGTTATTTTGCGCAGTGCTAACCGGCTGCATGAACGCCACTACGGAAATGGTGGCCACCTATCCGGCAAAGCCTGCTTCCTCGGTCTTGGTGCTTGAGCATGGCGAGCGCCTGCCCGAAGAGGCACAGCCCATCGGTAAACTGAACACAAGAAAGGGCGGCGACGAATGTCAGCGCAACGCCATACTGAAAAAAGCCATTAACCTGACGGCCTCATTGGGAGGAAATGTCCTACGACTTACCAACGATGGCGACACCTGCCATGAGGTACACGGTGTTATCGCCTTGTTGCCCGACGACGCTCCGCTGCCTTCGGGCATCACCCGACCTCATCCAGCTCTCTTCTGGCAGGAAGAGCCCGACACTGCCAAGAAACGTACACATCTTGGCATCCTACCTCGACAAACCATCAGAGTCAGCGCCGGACCTGCCTTCCTGACGTCCAAATACCGTAGCCGGTACCAGAAGCTGAGCCCTCATAACCCCGGTTTCTCCTTTTCTGCCGATTTCGAATTCTTCGGAAGAAGCGGTATGGGTGGATTTCTTACCTTTAGAGGGGGAAGCTCATCCCTGGGGCACGACCACCTGATGCTTGCCAACTTTGCCGCAGGCATTGTCCAACAATACATGGTGGGACAGCGGTGGCGGCTGTCCTGGGCTGTGGGTCCGGGCTTCGGCTATTTTGAATCGGACGAAAACAACGGCTGGCGATTCAATGGTCTGGCAAGGTTGTCGGCAGAGTATATGTTGACCCCCATTCTAAGCATCGGCTTAGACTTGAACGGAGCGCTCCTCTCGCTTAAGGATAGATTACCCACTCCATCTAGTAATGTCCAATGGCTGGTGGATAAGAATTACGTGCCAAAAGAATATTTCATGGGGCAGATAGGACTCGCTGGAGGCCTGCGCCTCTATTTCTGAAATCATATAGACCACAAGGAAAAGAAAAATCAATAAGATACGCATGAAGAAGATAGGATTCGACAACGACAAATACCTGAAGATTCAGAGTGAGCACATCCGCGAGCGCATCGCCCAGTTCGACGGAAAGCTGTACATGGAGCTGGGCGGCAAGCTGTTCGACGACCACCACGCATCGCGCGTGCTGCCAGGCTTCAAGCCCGACTCCAAGCTACGCATGCTGGCCCAGCTGCGCGACTCGATAGAGATAGTCATCGTGGTGAGCGCCGACGACATCGAGCGCAACAAGGTGCGTGCCGACTTGGGCATCACCTACGACGAGGACGTGCTTCGCCTGCGCGAGGAGTTCATGCAGCGACAGTTCATGGTGGGCAGCGTCGTCATCACCCACTACAACGGACAGAAGGCCGCCGACCAGTTCCGCCACCGTCTGGAGCGCATGGGCATCCGCTCCTACGTACATTATCTGATAGACGGCTACCCCCACAACGTCGAGCTGATAGCCAGCGACGAGGGCTTCGGCAAGAACGACTATGTGGAGACCTCGCGCGAGCTGGTCGTCGTCACCGCCCCCGGCCCCGGCAGCGGCAAGATGGCCACCTGCCTCAGTCAGCTCTACAACGAGAACAAACGCGGCATCCGGGCCGGCTATGCCAAGTTCGAGACATTCCCCGTGTGGAGCCTGCCCCTGAAGCATCCCGTGAACATCGCCTACGAGGCCGCCACCGCCGACCTGAACGACGTGAACATGATCGACCCCTTCCACCTGGAGGCCTACGGCAAGATAGCCGTCAACTACAACCGCGACATTGAGATATTCCCCGTGCTCAACGCCCTCTTCGAAGGCATCTACGGAGGGAGCCCCTACAAGTCGCCTACCGACATGGGCGTCAACATGATTGGCTTCTGCATCAGCGACGACGAGGTGTGCTGCCAGGCCAGTCGCGACGAGATCATCCGTCGATACTATGCCGCCACCAACAAACTGGCCGAAGGCAACGACACCGAGCGCGAGGTGAACAAGATACTGCTGCTCTTCAACCAGGCCAAGATTACCACCGCCTACCGCCGCGTCACCGTGGCAGCCGCCGCCAAGCAGGAGCTGAGCGGGCACACCGCCGCCGCCATTGAGCTGGAAGACGGCACCATCATCACCTCGAAGTCAAGTCCACTGCTGGGGTGCAGCGCAGCCCTGCTGCTCAACGCCACCAAGCACCTGGCCGGCATCGACCACGAGGCGAAGCTCATACCACAGACGCTCATAGAGCCGGTGCAGAAGACCAAGACCGAATATCTGGGCGCACGCAACCCAAGGCTCCACACCGACGAGGTGCTCGTGGCACTCAGCGTGCTCTCACAGAGCGACGAACGCTGCCGACTGGCACTGGAGCAGCTGCCACAGCTGCGATACTGCCAGGTGCACAGCACCGTCATGCTCTCAGAGGTAGACCGTAAAATCTTCAAGAAGCTGGGATGCGGACTCACCTGCGACCCCGTCAGGAAAAAATAGGTACTTTTTTTTGTCACCTTTTGTCACTTTGTCACATTACCCGAAAACACTGGGGTTTTGAGCGATTTTACACC
>JAILFU010000005.1 GCA_024697405.1 Prevotella sp. | reverse complement strand
AGGAGCATATTTAAAGGAGGCCAGGATATGGCCTCCTTTAATGAAAAGTATTCTACACCAAAGGGATGGGTATAGCTCGTCAGATGGATTCAATGAAGAAGATGACCATGTCACGCTCTTTCTTCGACAGATTTCGGAAGTTCAAGACAGAAGTGTAGGCATCGCTCGTTCCGCCCTCGTTCTTGCAGCCATGCCACATAATGGCCTCCATGACATTGCGGGCACGACAGTCGTGCAGACGCTCCACGCCGCTGCCGCACTTGGCGGCCAGTCCGCGTCCCCAAAGCGGGGTGGTACGGCACCAGCCGGTGCGGATGTCGTTCTTCATCCAGAGCCGGTGTTGCACGAAGTCAGTATAGGGCCATATCTTCTGACGGGGATAGCGCGGCATCTCGTTGTCGGCAGTGAAGAAGCGGGCCGGATCCTGAATATGGTCTTCGCCCGTCTGCCACGAAGGACGGTGGCAGGCGGCACAGCCAATCTGCGTGAAGAGGCGCTTGCCCTCCTTGAAGTCGGCGGTGGTGGTGTTTCGTGCTGCCGGAACAGCCAGTCCCCGGTGCCATATCATCAGGTTCTTGTATTGCGCATCCGTCATCTCAGCATCGAGCGACTTACTGGTCAGATAGGTGTAGATGTCCTGCTCCAGATCGCCGGTATGCCACTCCGGGTGGGCATTATTGGGATCCACGCGGTCGATATATTCCTTAAAGCCAGCCTGTACCTCAGGATCCTGCGACGACTTCAAGGCATAGTATTTGCCGGCGAGGTCGAGATAGTGGTAGCGGCGGTCGGAGCGTGTCACGTTGGTGATGTTCCAGATGGCGTTGGCACCGGCAGCGTCGAGGATGGGGCCGCGCGACAGGGCGTAGGTGTAGCGTCGCACATACTTCGTGCCGTCGCCCTGCAGCGAGTTGCTGTAGTAGCTTTTCCACGTGTTGTTGCCCTGATCCCACATGGCAGGGTTCAAGGCATCGGTGCGCCCGATGCTGTTGAAGTATTCACTCTCCGCCTTCCACTGCGCCGTAATCTCCTCGTCGGGGATGGCATCGGTCAGTCCTGTGCCATAGATACCGATGGTCGACTCCAGCAGCACACCGATGTCGTTGTTATACTCTTCCTCGGTGAGCGTCACGTCGCTGCCGACGCGCTGCACCACCACTGGCGCATAGTAGGCAGAATAGGGGATAGTCACTTCGGGATATATAAGCGAGTAGCTCTCGCCGTCGGGGAACTGGTTGCCCCATTCGTCGGTATACTCCTTCCATGCAATCTTTATCTGCTTCTCGTCGATAGGAGCCTTGAAGGGTTTCACGGCTCCCGTCTGCGGCATGCCGGCAACCGAGCGGATATAGGCATTGGTGGCCTTGTCGTAGATGACGAGCAGGTAGCCGTTGCGATGGGTATCGGCCTTGTATTCCGTCTGGCGGGCACCATGTCCGTAGCCGGGATGGCAATAGAGACAGCCGCGACGCACATAAACGGGTCCCAGTCCGCGGAAAGCGCCGTCGGTATTGGTGTTATAGTCTTTCTCAAAGAGGTACTCGCCCTCATTGAAAGCGGTCATCATGCCTGCATTCTCCACCGACTTCGAGGGTTGCTTAAAGGCAGTGGCAGAGTTCTCCGAAGTGGTGCCAAGCAGACCACCGGCATAGTATTCCTCAGCATATTCGGTCGACGTAGGGTCACCGATATCCCAGGTCAGGAGTTGTTCCACGCCTTCATTGTCGGAACAGGCCGAGATGAGGAATACAGCTTGAAGAAGGAAAAGTGCTTTGCCCAGCATCCGCCCCCGTTTTCCAATGACGGAGGATTTTCCTTCATGCTTCATGCCTGATACTGCATTCATCACAATGGTAGAAAATTCTACATTCTTCATTTTCCGTTCTTTATTTTAACAATCGTCTGGTAGAGCTTCTGTGCATTGTCGGCCAGCGTGCGATAGGTAGCCAGCACCACATTGTCCACATAGTTTTCGTTAATCACCTGACACTGCTTCTCCACGGTGGCGTTGCCGGCATAGCCTTTCAGGGTCTCTGCCATCTCGCCCAGCGCGTCGTCCAGCTCACCCAGTGCGTCGATGGCCACCTTGCAGGAGGCATCGGCATAGTACAGGGCGAAGGGAGCCTTCATGCCCTTGATCTTTGCCAGAGCGGCGTCGAGCTTCACCCCGACGGTGTTGGCCTGGGCGGCCAGCGTGGCATTGCCAGCATGCTGACAGAAATAGATGAGCGACTTCTCGTTGGGCGTGGTGGCATCCATCCGGCCATAGAGTGCATTCTTGCATGAGACAATGTTGTCGTAGAAGTCGGTGATGGAGTTGTAGGCGTATGGAGACTCGATATAGGTGGGATCTTCACCCGTGAAGGGCAGACCTATCTTCGAGTCGCCCACCTCGCCGATGATGTCCTGACAGCCAGAGATAATCTCCAGCGTAGCATCGAGCGCCGTTGACCAGTCGCCAGTTCCAGGATTCTTGAAAGCCTTGCCGAAATTCTGGAACGAGCCCAGAGAACCCTCGGCATCGCCGTCGTCATTGATGGAATGATGGGTAGCCACGTAGCTGAGCGCTAACTGATGGCGCTCGGCATTGCTCTCCTTCGAGTCCCATGCAGCCTCCAGCGTTGCCGTAGCATGATAGAGATCCTTGGCCACAGCACAAATGTACTCATACTCCAAATTGGTGATCTGGCTGATGTCGCGGGGCTTTCCCTCACGGAAGAGCACATACTCCAGGCCATGATAGCCCAATATGCCGGAGTTGGCCGTCTTGATGAAGTTGTCGAGATTTGCCATCGCCTTGGCATCGCGCAGCACATCGGCCAAGTCGTTGGCGGCTACCGGCCATGTGTCGGTATGCGGGTCGATGGAGTAGACGTCGGCGGCACCAAAGAGGAACGCCTCGGTGTTCTCCCAGTTGGCACGTGCCACCTTCCAGTCGGCACAAGCCTGATTGAGGGCAGCCTGACTGCCCGTTACTACATTCACATCTGCATCGTCATCGCTTGAACATGAGGCGAATCCGGCAGACAACACGGCAGACAGTGCTGCCACTTTCAAAAGATTTTTCTTTTTCATTTTAATTTATTTTTTTCGATATTTCGACATTTCGATGTTTCGATATTTCGACTGCTCGACATTTCGTTGTTTCGATATTTCGAGATTTCGAGGTTTCGACTTCTCGTCAAAGAAACCACCCTGTATATGTCACCCCCACGCTTATGCTTGGCTCGTTATTATAGGGTTGCTTGTAGAGCGGACTGTCGGAAGCCAGACCGTTGTTTCCTGGTTTCTCGAAAAAGCGGTAGGAATACTCACCCTTGATGGTGACTTGCTTTACCGGCGAATAGTTCACGCCCAGCGCCCAGCGGTATTTCTTCGTGTACTTGTACATCGATGCGTAGGTGCCCGATGCCATCGTGTTGTAGTGCTCAAAACGCCCGAAGACAAACAGCTTCTGGTTGTCGTTCTTCAGACGGGGTATCTGCGAGAACACGTTGTAGCCTGCCTCAACGGCGTAGGCCAGCGCATGGCTACCGATATTGGTATAATGATGCGGGTTTCCGTCCTGATATTTATGGTGCGTCCAGTTAGCCTGGTTGTAAGCTGAGATCTCGTCGGCATCGCTGAAATGGGCATAGTCAATGTTACCACGGACAATCCAGTTCCAGCGGTTCAGCGAGAAGTCGAGGGCCACAATGCCCAGCGCTCCCGTCACGCCGTCGTATTTCTCGCCCGGCGTGCGCAGGGTGTTGCGGAAGGTGTAGCCGTAGTAGCCGCTCAAGCCGATGCGCAGCCCCTTCACCGAATAGTTGTCGATGCGCACGGCACCGGCATAGTTGTTGGCCACTTTGAACTCGTAGGGACTCGTAGCGCCATAGTGCACGAAATTCTCAGCCGTGAAGCTCTCGGAGTTCAGACCCGAAAGCAGCTCGGCCTCATAGCGCCAATTCTTCAGCCGTCCCCACAGCGACAGGCCTACCTGGTGCCAGGTATTGGGCATGATGGTGGCCTCGCCCTCCGGACGATAGACTGTAAAGAACTGGTTGGGCTCGTGGTGGGCGTTCGTGTAGCCCACGGGCACGATAATCTCGCCAGCCTTGATGTTCACCTTGCCGCCCAGGAACTCCTTGTTAATCCAGAACTGCTCGATGTTCACCTCACCGCCCTTCTCCACTTCGGCCTCATATTCGCCAGCCTCTTCAGCTTCTATCTCCACGGCAGTGCCGTTGCCGCCGTGCTCAAACTCTATCTCCGAGCCCATAGTCCAGCCCTTGCCGAAGTCGTAACCCAGGTTCAGACACACATGGGGCAGGTCGAAACGCCCGTGGCTCGCGTCGTCGGCATAGTTCTGCGGCGACTTGTAGCGGTTGAAGCTCTGACTGTAGAAGTTGCGGGTCATCACAGCCTCGCCATATCCGCCAATGGTCAAACGCGACGTTTTTTCCTCCTGTGCCGTGGCACTGACAGCCGCCAGTGCAAGCATGGTTGTAAGTACTATTGTCTTCATTCTATTCACTGTTCACTCAAATCCGGCTGCAAAGGTACGGCAAACGAGCCATTCACGCAATACAC
The DNA here is from genome assembly GCA_024697405.1 of Prevotella sp. GTDB lineage: Bacteria > Bacteroidota > Bacteroidia > Bacteroidales > Bacteroidaceae > Prevotella. Next base: position 19,561 of record JAILFU010000005.1, on the reverse strand, counting down.
AAAAATGAGTGTTCTTTTTGGTAAATGGAATTGTTAATACTTACAAATGGGGATTGCACGCGTCGCGAAAAAGCAGTATCTTTGCACCATCAAAAGACAAAACGTATGAAACGGATGAAACTCTACGAGGCCGACGACAAGATGATAGACCTCATCAGCGACAACTACAGCATGCTGCAGGGACTGGGTGCCTTCGGCATCAGGCTGGGATTCGGCGACAAGACCGTCAATGAGGTGTGCAGCGAACAGGGCGTGGACTGCTACACCTTCCTCACAGTGGTCAACTTCCTCATCAACGGCTATGCCCCCAAGGAAACCGACAACAGCATTTCAGTCACCACCCTGCTGGGCTACCTACGCGCCTCCCACCGCTATTTCCTTGACTTCCAGCTGCCCACCATCCGCAAGAAACTGGAAGAGTCGCTCCGCAAAGATGAACAGGCGGCGGCCTTGCCGTCACTCATCCTGCGGCTCTATGACGAGTATGCCCACGACATCCGCCAGCACATGAAGTACGAGGAGAAGACGCTCTTCCCCTACGTGGAGGCCCTGCTGCTGGGTGAGCAGAAGCCCAACTACAATGTGGACACCTTCGCCAGGCACCATAGCGACACTACGGGCAAGTTCCAGGAGCTGAAGAACATCATCATCAAGTATCTTCCCCACGACGGACTGGCCAACAACCAGCTGACGGCCACCCTCTACGACATCTACAACAACGAGGAGTGGCTCCTCAACCACAGCAACGTGGAGGAGGTGCTCTTCGTGCCCGCCATACGCATACTTGAACAGCAGCTCAAGACCGACAATGTCTCGGCCCGCATCTCCAGCATGATCCGGCAGGCCGATACCAAGGAGACCATATCCGACCGTGAGAAGGAAATCATCGTCTGCCTCGTACAGGGCATGTCGAACAAGGAGATTGCCACCCGCCTTTTCATCTCCGTCAATACCGTCATCACCCACCGCCGCAACATCGTCAGGAAGCTGCAGATACATTCACTGGCAGGACTCACCATCTATGCCATCGCCAACAACCTGATAGATCTCAACTTCCCTGCACCCTGAGTTCCTGCACACCAAGGCAGGATGCCGGCAGCACGAAAAGAAAAAGACTGGAAAATTTGGATATAAAAGAAGAAATGTTTACCTTTGCGCGATAATCGTAAACCGTAAACAACATGACTTGCATTATTGTCGACGACGAGCCGCTGGCCGTCAAGCTATTGGAGTCGTTTGTCAAGAAGACCCCCGACCTGCAGCTGCTGGGGGCGTTTACCGACTCGGTGGAGGCTGTCAACGCCGTGAAGAGCCAGCAGCCCGACCTGCTTTTCCTTGATATCCAGATGCCCGACCTCAACGGCATGGAACTGGCTCACATGATTCCCCCTGCCACCCGTGTCGTCTTCACTACAGCCTTCAAGGAGTATGCCTTCGAGAGCTATGAGGTGAGCGCCCTCGACTTCCTGCTGAAACCCATCCGCTACAACAAGTTCCTGGCCGCCGTGGACAAGGCACGCCAATGGTATGGACGCGAAGGCCAACAGGCAGGTGCGCCGCCCGTTGCGCCAGCCCAGGCGACTAATTGCCAGCGGGACGCAAGAACGGGCACCGACGAAGCGAAGACTAGCATCTTCGTCCGCGTAGACGGCGAGCTGCAGAACGTCTCCATCGACAGCATCGTCTATGTCAGCGGCATGAAAGACTACGTGATGTTCTACCTCGAAGGCGAGAGCAAGCCCCTCGTTTCGCACCTCACGATGAAACTGGTGGAAGCGATGCTACCCGCAGACAAATTTCTGCGCGTGCACCGCTCCTACATTGTAGCAGTAGACAAAATCAGGAAGGTAGACCGAAACGACTGCATCTACATCGGCCAAGAGGTCATCCACGTTCCCGAAAGCTATCAGCAGGCTTTCCGCACCTTCATCGAGACACACTCATTCTGACGCCGGCAGTGGGCAGACTGCTCTTTATGCTGACCTGAACAGCGCCTTTCTTCGGAGTGCTGCGCACCACAAGCAGGGCGCGGCCCTTCCAAGTGGTGACACGCGGCGAAGTATAGGGCTCACGGTCTTTCAAATCGGCGGAGGCAAAAGCCAGGAGCTGACCCTGTCCCTTCACGATGGCCTCGCAGGGGACAGCGGCATCGGGACAGACACGCCCCTTGCTGTCTACCACCTCAACGGTGATGAAGCACAGATCCTGGCCGTCGGCACCGATGACACGGCGATCGGGGATGAGGCGCAGTCGGGCAGGCTCGCCTGCGGTTGCCAGCGAAACGCTTTTGCCGCCTGCCTCGGCGCGAAGAATTCCTGGCTCGTAGCTGTTGACCTTAAAGACGGCCTTGTACTGCGTCTGGCGGTTGTTAACGAGTTTAAGCCCTACACATCTGTCGTTGAGATACAGGCTCACATTTGGTTCCTTCGTATAGACCTCCACCTCAATGGGCTTACCTTCCCAGCCGGGCCAGTTCCAGCTCTCCCATGTAGGCCATACGCTCCAGGCTGTCTCCTTGATCTTTCCGTGATAGCCGTCGGGTTCCTTCACAGCTATATACAAATCCTTCGAGTCACTCCATAGCATCTCGCGATAGTGGCTGATGGGCTTCCTCCACCCGGTGATGTCCACGTCGCCGCAGTAGGCGCCGTGCCAGTCGGGCTGACCTCCGCTGACGTAATGCTCACCGGGCCGCTCGCCCTCGTAATAGTAGCGGCCTATGCCCGATTCGCCCAGATAGTCGAGGCCAGTCCACACGATGTCGCCCACGACATAAGGGAATTCCTCCACCAGCGCCCAGTTCTTGAAGGCATCACGGGGATAGCTCTCCGTCTGCCACATCACGCGCTTGGGGGCGCGCCGGTGGTCGCCGGCATGCTTGTGAATCATGTAGTTATAGCCTCCGACATCGAGCACATCGAAGTGCGGGTCGTAGATTTCCCAATCGCTGTCCCACGCGCAGAGAGCTTCGGTGACGGGACGCGTGTCGTCCACTTCCTGGATGGCCTGCTTCAGCTGGCGGGCGGTAGTGATGACGCGGATGTCCTTACGCTCAATGACCTCATTGCCGATGCTCCAGCAGATGACGCTGGGGTGGTTGCGGTCGCGCAGCACCATCGCGTGGATGTCCTCGCGGTAGCACGAGTCTATCAGCGTGGAGTAGTCGTAGGGGTTCTTGGCTGTGCGCCAGCCGTCGAAAGCCTCGTCGATGACGAGCATGCCCAGCGAGTCGCAGGCATCGAGGAAGGCCCGGGTGGTGGGATTATGGCTGGTGCGGATGAGGTTGAAGCCAGCATCCTTCATCAGCCTCACCTTGCGTATTTCGGCAGCGTCGAAAGCCATTGCCCCCAGCACACCGTCGTCGTGGTGGACGCAGGCGCCATTGATGGGCAGCTTCTTGCCATTGAGGACAAAGCCCTTCACGGCATCGAACGAGAAGGAACGGATGCCGAACTTCACATGCTGCTCGCCGATGACATGACCTTCCGACTTCAAGCGAACGGTGGCCTCATAGAGGTAGGGGTCGTCGGGCGACCACAGGCGGGGCTGGTCGATGGTGAAGCTCTGTATGTACGTAGCCACCTGGCTGGGTTTCAAAGGAATGTCCTTAATCTGTTTCCGCTTCGACTCATCAGCTGAACCCACCATGACGAGCCCCTTGGGAAGACGCATGGGATGACTGGAGACGGTCACGGAGGGTGAGTAAGCCCGCCTGGGGCCGTCATCCTTCAACGTGAAAGTACCGCCCTTGAAAGTCACCTCCACATCGTCTATCTGGCGTGTTTCTTTTCCTTCGTTCTCAATCCAGATATTCACATCGACCCTAGCTTGCTCTGCGCTGACCTCAGGCGTCCAGATGCGGATGCCGTTCTCGGCAATGTGCAAGTCAGGCATCGTCTCCAGCCACACATGGCGGTAGATGCCCGAGCCGGAGTACCAGCGGCAGTTGGGTTGCTCGCTGTTGTCAACCTTCACGAGCACCTCGTTCTGCCGTTTGTCATTATATAAATAATGTGTAGCATCGACGGTGAAGGGCGTATAGCCGTAGGCATGCTGCCCGGCTTTCTGTCCGTTGATGTAAACCTCAGCCTTCTGGTAGACGCCCTCGAAGTGGAGCTTCACCAAAGACTGGCCCATGTTCAGCAATGACTGGTCAATGGAAAACGCTTTCCTGTATTCGCCTTTGCCTCCAGAGAACCATCCGCCACCTTCCTTCGTGGCACCGGTTGCGGGGTTGGGACCTTCGTAGATATCCCAGTCGTGGGGAAGGTCTACAGAAATCGTCTTTCCGTTGCGTGTAAACTGCCACCCGCTGTCGAAAAGCATTTGGCGCTGAGCCTTCGCGCCCATTGACGCACATAGCATCATGGAGACGGCAAATAGAGAAATGGTTATTCGCATAGGTGTTATTGATAGCTAATCTTCTGAATAATCTGGCCTGGGTCAATGATGGAGAGTGTGATGAAGTGGTCGCGGCGGGCCTTATCGAGAGGCAGCGTCACGACGAACTCCTTGCGGTTCTCAAGAACCTGCAACTTCCACTCCGGTCCCCATTCCTTGAAAACATTCTCGCAGACCTCTGCTTTCCCATTGTCTGCGCTGACGGAGAAGCGGTTGCTCCGGTCGTAGGCCACAGGCCACATGGGCACTACCGAGATGCACAGGGAGACAGAGTCGGCGGCAGCCGTCATTGCGGGAAGGGGAATGTCGACATGGCCAGAGCTGTTGAAATTGAGCGGCTGTCCCATCTGCAACGCCTTCCAGTCGGTGCCAATGCCATCGAGCAGGCGGAACGGCTCTGACACGGCGAGCGACGCGAGGTCTATCTTGTGGCGGAACTCCGGATGTCTCTGGCTGTCGGGCAGACGATAGGCGCTGGTGGGCTGGTCGGTAAGTTCAGGCATCAAATGGTATTTGGCGGTATAGCCAGGGGGCACTTCCGATATCATCTGGTTCCACTTCCCGTCAAGCAGGCTATTGTAGCGTTCGCGCAATTGCTCAATCTGCCGGTTTGCGTCGCGCGACAGCTCCGCATAGACAGCGTTGCCCGTCTCATGGTTAGCCTGGGCATAGAGGAACTTCCGGTTCATCTGGCAGGCGGAGTGGACGGCATAGCCAAGCATCTCAAAAAGGGCAGGACGCTGTTCGGGCGACAGTCCACGCTCGATGGCATCGTAGGCGAAGCAGATGTCCTGATAGTCGGTTAGACGCTTCTGCGCCGTACCTGTCTGGAAGGAAAAGTCGGTGTCGTGCAGGCGGTTGTTCTCGTTGCTGTCCCACTCCATCTCGTAGCCCATGAATTCAGGCTTGCGCTCCCACGCCAGACGATAGTAGTTGTCGAGGATGAACTGGAATTGGGATTTGAGAGCTGAGGCTGGCGCATTATCATTGGCAAAGAGGCTGGCAAGGAACTCAGCCTGATAGCTGTTCACATTCTCATAGCTGAACCTCTTGAAGTCATAGGCCATGTCAAGGAACTGCTGTGTCTCAATCTCCATCGGCTTGATATCGCCTACGTTGAGCAGCCAGTAGCGGTCAGCGCCGGCAGTATAGGCTTTCAGCAGCTCCTCGTACATCAGCATCGGCGAAGTGGTGGCAATCCAGAGATTATCGTGGGGCGTACCGAGATAGGAAATATGATAGTACACACCACTATGTCCGCCGCGCCGCTGCTCTTCAGCATTGCTGACGCGCTTCATGTAGCCGTAGTTGTCGTCAGGCCAAACGAGCGTGATGTCGTCGGGCACGCGCAGACCGGCATCGTAGATGTCGAGCGTCTCCTTGTAGGGTACGAATATCTGCGGCAGACGTTCGGCTTTCCTGCCCTTATATCTCTCCAGAATGCTGCGCTGCTTGGCAAAGACTTTCTCCAAAGTGCGGGCACGGTCGGTGGGGTCGGTGCTGCCCTTCATTGCCTCGTCGTGAAGGCCACGCATACCCATGGTATAGATATTGTCGTACTGGGCAGTCTCGCGGATGCGGTCGTCGAGCTTTTTCAGGATAGTCTCACTGTTGGTCTCGTAGTTCCACTCGCCGTCACGGGCCTTGTCCCATTCCGAAAGCGCGGCGTTGTTGAACAGCAGCGGCTCGCAGTGGCTGGTGGTAATCATGATGCCCCACTTGTCGGTCATCTGCTGGCTACCGGGGTGGCTGTAGAAAGCACCCGTGCAACTGTGCATGGCCGGAGCGAGCATGTTTCCCTTCAGGCGGAGTATCAGCTCGCAGACGCGGTCGTAGGTTTTAGGGCCGATGTCGCCCAATTCTTTCTCGAAGTTCTGTGCGGCCCACGTCTTCAGTCCCCAGTCCTCATCGTTGATGAAAATGCCACGGTATTTCACGCTGGGCGAGGGACTGACGAAGTTCTCTGAGTAGCTGAATACGCGCTTGTTCCCCTTGTCGACGGGGACATCGGCGAACCAGTACCACGGGCTGACACCTATCGCCTCGCTGACGTGAAACACGCCGTAGGCCAGACCTCTGGAGTCAGACCCCGTGATGCAGAGGCTGCCGTCCTTCGTGTCGATGGCATAGCGCTCCCAGGCGCCCTTCAGCTCACGATGCTGCCCTGAGCGTTTCACCGTAGACAGCATAACCTTTCCTCCGGCCTTTCCTGACAGTCGGGAATTTCCCGATACGGCGGGCCTCATGCCCGACACCCGCTCAATGTCGTCTGCCAGCACCTGCGCCATGTGTTTCACCAGCGGCGCGTCTCCTTCATCATACACGATAACAGCCTCCGCCAGATTCACAGCGGCAGGCGCTTGCTGGGCTCTGGCCAATCCAGCTAACAGAAGCCATGCGATGCAGGCTGTCAACAGTCTGTTCATTTATTGTTTTTTGATTAGTCGCACGCCATAGATTTCACCAATCTGCTTGCCGGGCTTGGCGACGAACTTCACCCGTACCTGTGTCTTGCCCTTCAGCAGGTCAGCAGGGACGACGTAGTCCTCTGTCTTGAACTGCGAGGTGCGCCACTTGTGGGTGTTGTTCACGCTGCACATCAGTTGGTCGTCAATCATAATGTCGAATTCGCAGGTGCGCCATTCGTCCTGTCCCCAGAATGTCAGACGGAGGGTGAGGTCGGTCTGCCCGCCAGTCTGCATCAGGTAGCTGAAGTAATGGCCGTTGCGGGCATCACGGAAGAAGACATCATTGGTGTTACCTGTGTTCGAGCGGTCGGTCTCCATCTTATGGTCGGTCTCCGGCTGCTGCTCGCCGGGCTGCACCTGGTCGACCGTGCGAGCCTCCAGCTCCTGACGCTCCTGCTCCTTTTTGGCCAGGTCGTCGAGATAGCCCTTGTAACTGTCCTCCGAGAGGGCGAGCCAATACATCATGTAGCGGCTGTCGTGAATCTCGAAGAAGGGCTGGAGATGCCTGTTCCCACCCGCATCTGAAGGAAGGGGAGCATTCTCCATCTTCGTGTTGAGCGTGAAGTGAAGGGGCTTGCCGGCAATGGGCTGCAACTGGTTGGCAATATCCTCTATATTATTATATATGAGAATAGGGGCTTCGTTGATGGGCAGTTTCCTGCCACTGGCATACTGTCCGAAGCGGCTGTCGTCGGCCACGAGGTGAGCCAGGTCCTCTGTTCCCGTCTTCATGCCCAGCAGGATAGGGCCGTGCATCAGGGCAATGTACTGCGGCTCGTTAGGCAGGTACTTGACGTAGTTGTACATCGGGAACGCTATTTCCACCACGTCGCCCTTCTTCCACTGGCGGGTGACGGGAACGTAGCTCGACGGTCCGGTGACGGGCCCTATTAATTCCTCTCCCACGCCATGATTGGTGCCCACAAGCTTGCCGTTGACCTTCACCTGAAACTGTCCGCGCTTCACCCAGCCGGGATAGCGCACCTGAAGCGTGAAAGTCCCAGCCTTCCCCGAAGGAGCCTGAGTAACGGTGATGCGGCTAGTCTCCCCGTAAGGGAAGACCGTCTCCTGACGCAGTACGATGCCCTTGTCTCTCCAGTTCAGCTCAGAGGCCGCATAGAGATTCACAAAGAGGTTGTCGCCCACTCTGGTATAGATGAACTGACCGAACTTGCTGTGGTTCTCCATACCTGTCCCCACGCAGCACCACATGGCCTCGTTGGGGGCTGAGTAGTTGCGATAGTGGCGTGGCCGGGCGGACGTGAAATACACATAGCCGCCATGCTCGGGATGCTGCGACGAGAGAATATGGTTGAACGTGGCCAGCTCATAGTAGTCGGCGAAGCGGGCCTCGGGGTTGCGCTGGTGCAGGAGCTCCGTCAGCTTCAGCATGTTGTTGGTGTTGCAGGTCTCAGGGCCGTCGATGTCGTTGACGAAGTCGATGCAGGCCTCCTTGCTGGGGAAGTGCTCACGGCGTGAGTTGCCGCCAAAGGCCAGCGACCGTTCTCCCGTTACGATGTCCCAGAAGAACTGGGCTGCGTTGTGATAGCTCTCATCGTCATTGCCAATCTGCGAGATACGTTCGAAGCCCACCGCCTTCGGCACCTGCGTGTTGGCATGCATGTTGTCGAGACAGTCCACGCGCTGCATCATCGGCGTGAGCAGCCGGCGGTGTGAGAACCGCTTGGCCACGTCGAGGTACTTCTGCTGGCAGCCGGAGATGGCGTAGGCATCGGCCAGCACCTCGTTCATGCCGCCGTGCTCGTTGCCCAGCATATTTTCCATCTGAGCGTCGCTAAGCCCTGCCGTCAGGTCGATGGCCCAGTCGCAGAAGCCCAGGAAGAGCTTCTTCGCCTGCTCGTTGCCACAATACACCCACGCATCGCGCAGGCCTGCGAACATCTTATGCAGATTATAGAACGGTGCCCACGAACCAAAGTAGACACCGAAATCTCCTTTCTTGAAATTGCTCCAGATGCGCTCGCTGTTGGGCATGCCGCCCACGTAGCCCCTACCCCACTCAGGATGGTTCCTGGCATTGGCATCGGCACAGAGCTGCAGTTCGCTGATCATATACTCCATGCGGCGGCGGCACTCCTCGTTGCCAGTGGCGGCATTCATGGCCATCGCCGTCAGGTAGTGGCCGCCCACGTGGCCGTCCAGTCCGTCCCAGTTGGGATAGGTGTTGGCTCTCGGCTCCAGTCCCGCCTCCTTGCGGTAGGGTGCCAGCAGCCGGTCGCAGTCATACTTCAGCAGCGACTGGATGTTCAGGTCGCGGGCCGTCTTCAGCGGGCCGTCCAGCAGGGTTACGTCGCCGAGCGGGAACTTGTCGGAATACAGTTTGTCCTGTGCATGGCCAGCCAGCGTTATGGCAGCCAGCCAAAAGAATGCTATGGCTCTCTTCATCTTATCCCACCTGACTGCCGGGTTTCACATCCTTGGTTGTGGTAACTACGCTGAGGCTCTCGTCGGAGTCGACAGCCGAGAGGATCATGCCCTGACTCTCGATGCCCATCATCTTACGCGGGGCAAAGTTCGCCACGAAGAGGATGCGGCGGCCAATCAGCTCCTCCGGGTGCTCGTAGAACTGGGCGATACCCGAGCAGATGGTGCGGTCGGTGCCCGTGCCGTCGTCGATGGTGAACTGTAGCAGCTTCTTCGACTTCTTCACCGGCAGGCAGTCCTTCACCAGCCCCACGCGGATGTCGAGCTTCTCGAAATCCTCGAAGGGGACGTCGGGCTTGATGTCGGCGGGGAAGCCATCGGCCTCTGACGCAGCCTCGTTGGCTTTCTTCGTAGCCTCCAGCTTGTCGAGCTGGCGCTGGATGGCCTCGTCGTCAATCTTCTCAAAGAGCAGCTGAGGCTCGTTCAGCTGGTGACCGGCAGGCAGCAGGTCGACGCTGCCCAGCTGCTCCCAGTCGAGGTCGTTGGTGTTGATGAGCGAGCGCAGGCGGTTGCTTGAGAACGGCAGGAAGGGTCCGAAGGCAATGCTGAGGTTACCCACTATCTGCAGGCAGATGTTCAGGATGGTTTCGCAGCGTTTCGGGTCGGTCTTCCACACCTTCCAAGGCTCGCACTCGGTGATGTAGCGGTTGCCGATGCGGGCAAGGTTCATGGCCTCGAACTGGGCATCGCGGAACTTGAACTGCTCCAGCAGCGTCTCTATCTTCTCTTTGCAATCCTTGAACTCCTCAATGGCGGCCTTGTCCACGTCCTTCAGTTCTCCACATGCGGGTACTACGCCCTGCCAGTATTTCCAAGTGAGCTGCAGAGCACGGTTGACGAAGTTGCCATAGACGGCCACCAGCTCATTGTTGTTGCGATCCTGGAAGTCCTTCCAGGTGAAGTTGTTGTCCTTCGTCTCGGGAGCGTTGGCGGTGAGCACGTAGCGCAGCACATCCTGCTTGCCGGGGAAGTCTACCAGATACTCGTGCAGCCAGACGGCCCAGTTGCGCGAGGTGGAAATCTTGTCGTTCTCCAGATTCAGGAACTCGTTGGCAGGCACGTTGTCGGGCATGATATAGCCCCCGTGAGCCTTCATCATCGTCGGGAAGATGATGCAGTGGAACACGATGTTGTCTTTGCCGATGAAATGCACCAACCGCGTGTCCTCGTCCTGCCACCACTGTTGCCACGTGCCCCAGCGCTGCGGGTCGCTCTCGCACAGCTCCTTCGTGTTCGAGATATAGCCGATGGGTGCGTCGAACCACACGTAGAGCACTTTCCCCTCGGCACCCTCCACGGGCACGGGGATGCCCCAGTCGAGGTCGCGCGTCATGGCACGGGGCTGCAGGTCCATGTCGAGCCACGACTTGCACTGTCCGTAGACATTGGGACGCCACTCCTTGTGCTCCTCCAGAATCCACTGCTTCAGCCACTCCTGATATTCGTTCAGGGGCAGGTACCAGTTCTTAGTCTCTTTCAGCACAGGCGTGGAGCCGCTGATGGTCGACTTGGGGTTGATGAGCTCGGTGGGCGAGAGGTCGCGTCCGCACTTCTCGCACTGGTCGCCATAGGCTCCCTGATTGTGGCAGTGGGGGCACTCGCCAGTGACATAGCGGTCGGCCAGGAACTGCTTGGCCTCCTCGTCGTAGAGCTGGGTGGTGGTTTCCTCTGTCAGCTTGCCCTCGTCGTAGAGCTTGCGGAAGAAGTCTGCGGCGAATTTGTGGTGGGTCTTGCTGGTAGTGCGGCTGTAGATGTCAAAGCAGATGCCGAATTCCTCGAACGAGTCGCGAATCATGGCGTGGTAGCGGTTCACCACGTCCTGCGGGGTGATGCCCTCCTTGCGGGCGCGGATGGTGATGGGCACTCCGTGCTCATCGCTTCCGCCTATGAACATGACCTCACGCTTTTTGGCGTGGAGATAGCGCACGTAGATGTCAGCCGGCACATAGACGCCTGCCAGATGCCCTATATGTACTCCGCCGTTGGCGTAGGGCAGCGCCGAGGTGACGGTGTAGCGTTTGTAGTTCTTCTTTTCCATCTTATTGATATTTTCTTTTTACTGATTTTCAATTCGTGTGCAAAGGTACAAAAGAGTTAGGAGTTAGGAGGTAGAAGGTAGGAGTTGTTTCTGTCGTTTAATTTTTTTTAACTGCTAGCACTGCGGCGAATACGCCGCACACCCGACCATGGCGAACACGCCGCACACCTGACTGCGACGAATACGCCGCACACCCGACCACGGGGGTAATGGGGGCTCCCAACTTCTAGCTTCCGACTCTTAGCTCCTCATTCCAAACTCATTTAACAGCTGCCCGAAGTGCTCTATCTCTACCATGCGCTCATGCTCGAAGCGGTCGTGGTGCTCCAGCTGCCAGGTGACGTGGAAGGGGATATAGACAGCCTGACAGCCGATGGCCAGGGCCGGGGCGATGTCGCTCTTCAGCGAGTTGCCCACCATGAGCAGTTCTTCGGGCAGGATGGCTAGCTTACGGCAGAGGTCGCGGAATTCCTTCTCGCCCTTGTCGCTGGTAATCTCCACATAGTCGAAGTAGTGCTGCAGCCCGCTGCGCTCCAGCTTGTGTTCCTGGTCGAGCAGCTCGCCCTTGGTGAAGACAACAAGCGACCGTCGGTTTTTCATCTGGCTGTGGAGGACTTTCAGCGTATCCTCCACTTCGGGCAGGGGCGTGCAGGGAAACTCCAGGAGTGTGTAGCACTCTTGGAGGATTTTGTAGATGACGGTGGCGGGCATCTCTCTACGACTGACGCGCATGGCCGTTTCCAGCATCGATAGGGTGAAGGCTTTCACGCCGTAACCCAGCAGCCGCATGTTCTTCCGCTCGGTGGAAAACAGCTCGAGGGCGGCCGTCTCTCGGTCCACCCAAGGGGTGAGCTCGTCGTAGAGGTGCTGCATCACTATTTCGAAATGTCCCTGACAGTCCCACAGGGTGTCGTCGGCATCGAAGGCTATAACTTTTATCTTGTCTGTATTCATGGTTCGTTTTCAAAGATGGTGAAGATGGCGGGCAAGTTCGAGAGTACTATCTCCTGCCGCCGATCGGCCTCGCTGTGGAAAGTGATGTACCACGAGGCGGGCAACTCCAGCCATTGGTCGTAGTCAGACACGTCCTCGTCGGTGGGGCGAAGGGTGAGCGTGGCCTCCATGTTGGGAAATCCGCCGCCCGTCTGCTCGTGAAACTCCTGCTCCTGCTTGTCGCTGCTGCCGTCGCGCCCGGCAAAGAACATCTTGTAGCGCACCTCGGCGGGATAGAGGGTGCCGTCGGGACGGCTGGCATAGCTGACGCGGTAGTCGCGTGTCCAGGTGTCGATGCGGTAGCCGAAGACACGAGACATGGCATACATGACGCCGTCGATGCGCTCCTGGCGGTTGGTCTTCGTGCCTGTCGTGCGCTGGGCACTGAGCACGACACAGCGCACGGTGTCGAGCACCAGCCAGCCACGGTCGTCGCTCTCATGCTTGGAGCGGAAGCGCAGCTCCACCTCGTTCTGCCCCAGCCCCTTCGCGTCGGGGTTATGATAGAAGCGGTGCGAGCGGATGAAGCCGTTGTCCAGGTCTGCCATGAAGTCCTCGTAGAGTATGCGCCGCAGGTTGGCCATGTCGGTCAGCGTGATGCTGTCGCTGGCGGTGATGCTGCACGTGTCGGCCACGATGGCATAGTGTTTGTGCGCGGCATCCTTCATGCGCAGCAGACCGGTGGCATGGAAGCGGTAGATGTTGTCCATGCCCATGTTCTGCGTGTCGTAGACGTAGGCCTCACAGCCAGGATGCGAGAAGTAGTGCTGCTCTTTCTTCTTGACGGTCTGCTTCAAGCAGCGGCGAATCCACTCCGGCTCCTTGTTCGTGACCACCACCTCGGCCTTCTGCAGATAGCGGGGCTGCAGGAAGATGGTGTCGGGCAGCAGTCGCAGCGTGCGCCGCTCGTAGTTCAGGTGGCTCACGGTGAGGCGCTGGAACTGGAAGGCAATTCGAGCCATGCCCTGACCGTCGCTGATGGCAGAGTGGAAGCGACCATTCTCTTTCGTATAGAGCGATGCATGGGCCACAGGCAGCCGCGTGTCGGCATCGGCCACCACCACCGTCCTGACCGTCTGGGCCATGCCCATGCCGGATGTCAGCAGGAACAAGCTACCAGGTATGATTCGCCAAATACTATCTGTTTTCATTTCGGGTTTGCAAAGGTAAGCAAAAAAAAGGAAAAGACAAAACTTTTTCCGTGTCTTTTTTGCCGCTTGTCATTCGCACTAAGTTATTCATTTATTTACTGTAAATCTGCTCACGCTGTGCAAATACACGTGATTACGCCATGAGTGAATCAATAGCGAAGCATATAAGCATATTCACGTGGCATCGCAGACGTATACAAAGAGTTACCGTGAAGAATCCAGGCCAGGGAATCAATAACTGTTACTTGATTTCCCACATTCCCGTCACATCCTTCACAGAATGATAACCTACTGACTATCAGGAGCATATTGTGAAGGATGTAATTACTGCATAAATATACAGAAAAGTGAATATTTATGCAAAAGAGTGCCCGCTTTCCACCCCGGCATGCCCTTTCGGGAGAATAGTGCCTCCGTTTGGAAAAATAGCGTTCGCGTTTTTCCAAAAGTCGCCTCCGTTCTGAGCTGTAGTGGCACTATAGAACTGCATAAATATGCAGTTTTTGCATCCTTCACGGTAAGTCGCAAACAACCAGTGGGTTAACCGACAGGTGAAGGATATTTTGGAAAGCGAAAACTCGCTCTAAGATAGAAATTACACGGGAAAATTTGGTCATGTCGAAGTTTTTGCATACCTTTGCCGAAGATTTGATAACTTAGCTACTAATGACTGAAGAGAAGATGAAGAGACTTTGTCACTATTTGCTTTGCACAGCCACAGGTCTTTGGCTGGGCATGACAACTATTGCTGCCGCCACCGTGCTGCCTGCAGAGGCCAAGCTGTCGGCCACACAGGGCTGGCGCACCATCGCCACCGTTGAGAACATCAGTGTGCAGGTACCCGTAGGCTGTGCGCCGCGCCTGCCCTGGCAGGTGTGGGTGAAATATACCGACGGCTACGGCGAGTACCGGCAGGTGCGCTGGCAGAACAGCTCACTGGTGCGCGAGCAGGCCGAGGCCGACCCTAGCATCAACCCCGTGGGCACGCAGTATAAGGTGAAGGGTTTCGTGCTGGGCGACAACAGCACGCCCAACGGCTATCCGCTGACGGCGCAGGTGACCGTCACCGCCGACCCCTGGCAGGTGCCTTCCGGCCAGCCCGTGGCCGAGACACTGCCGCTGGACAAGGTCAGCGTGGACGGTGACAACCGTCTGACGTGGAACCGCGACCTGGACATCAACCAGCTGCTCAGTCTCGACGTCAAGCAGCAGCTGTATAACTACCGCGACACCTACGACCTGCCTACCAACGGCTACCCCGTGGCTGACGGCTGGGACTCGCCCACCACGAAGCTGAAAGGACACGGCAGCGGCCACTACATGAGTGCCTTGGCCATGGCCTTTGCCAGCTGTCAGGACAAGGCGAAGAAAGATGCACTGCGAAAGAACATACGGCTGATGGTCGACGAGCTGCGGGCATGCCAGGAGCGCACCTTCGTTTGGGACGACAAGCTGGGCCGCTACTGGGAGGCCCGCGACTTCGCCCCCGAGGAGGAATTGAAGCAGCTGCAGGGCACGTGGGCCGACTTCGACCGCTACAAGAAAGACTACCGCAAATATGGCTACGGCTATCTGAACGCCATCCCCGCCCAGCATTGCGTCCTGGTGGAGATGTACCGCGCATACAATAACGACTCATGGGTGTGGGCACCCTACTACTCCGTGCACAAACAGCTGGCCGGACTCATCGACATCGCCAACTACATAGACGACAAGGAGATAGCCCAGAAGGCACTGCTCACGGCCAAGGACATGGGGCTGTGGGTGTGGAACCGTCTGCACTACCGCACCTACGTGAAGAGCGACGGCAACCAGGAGGAGCGCCGCCAGCGGCCTGGCAACCGGTATGAGATGTGGAACATGTACATCGCTGGCGAGGTGGGCGGCATGGCCGAGTCGCTCAGCCGCCTGTCGGAGATGGTCAGCGACAGCCAGGAGAAGGCCCGTCTGCTGGAGGCCGCGAGCTATTTCGACAGCCCCGCGTTCTTCGACCCGCTGGCAAAGAACGTCGATGCCATCCGTACACGCCATGCCAACCAGCACATCCCCATGGTGACGGGTGCCCTGCGCAGCTATCGCGGCAACCAGAACCCCTACTACTACAATCTGGCCGAGAACTTCTGGGAGATGATACAGGGCCGCTACCGCTATGCCATGGGCGGCGTGGGCAACGGCGAGATGTTCCGCCAGCCCTACTCGCAGATTACGTCGATGTGCAACAACGTCACCAGCTGGGGCGGGCGCGAGCTGCACCCCGAGCCTACCATCAACGAGACCTGCTGCGCCTACAACCTGGCCAAGCTCACCAAGGACCTGAACTGCTTCAACCCCGACAATGCCGCCTACATGGACTACTACGAGCGGGTGCTCTACAACCAGATTGTAGGCTCGGTGAATCCCCGCGAATACAAGGTGCTCTACCAGTATGCCGTGGGACTGAACGCCTCGAAGCCCTGGGGCAACGAGACACCGCAGGCCACCTGCTGCGGCGGCACCGGCGTGGAGAATCACGTGAAATACCAGGAGGCAGCCTACTTCGTCAGCAATTCCACGGAGAAGCCCACGTTGTGGGTAGCCCTCTATATGCCCACCACCGCCCAGTGGGAGCAGCAGGGCGTGACAATCCGACAGGAGTGCCAGTGGCCGGCCGAGAAGAGCAGCATCCGCGTTATGAATGCTTCCTCTAACAAGAAGTTTGCCATGAAGCTGCGCGTGCCCTACTGGGCCACCGAGGGCTTCGACATCAAGCTGAACGGGAAGAGCATCGCCAAGAGCTATCAGCCCAGCTCGTATGTGGAGATTCCCGCCCGCAAATGGAAGGAGAAGGACGTGGTGGAAATCATCATGCCCTTCACGAAGCACCTGGACTTCGGCCCCGACAAGATGGAGCATTCGCCAGCCTACGAGCAGGGCGGAAAGACGGAATACACGCCGATGTGGGCCGGCGCCTTCATGTACGGACCGCTGGTGATGGCCACCACCGGCATCCGCAACTGGGATGAGGCAACGGTCGACGTGGCCTCCGACCTGAGCGACATCACCCTGAACGGCGCCAAGGAGGGCACGGGAGCCGACGCCCACCTCTATACGCTGACCTTCCAGGGCCGGACCTTCGTTCCCGACTATCAGGCCGACCGCCATGTCACCCACTACTTCCGTATGAACATGCAGGGTGACCCCAACGCACAGTATGTGGCCGATGGCAGCGAGGGCATAGACAAGAGTGCCCTGCGCGAACTGCTGCTGGTGGCCAAGCAGCGCAGCGACGAGCAGCAGGCCTGGCAGGCCCTGACGGTGAAGGTGCCGGAGTATGCCCCCTGGGCACCTCATGCCTTCGCCCGCATGCAGGAGCAGATGAAAAAAGACCAGCTGCTGCTGGACAAGGCCGACGACCGGCTGACGCAGGAGGAGATAGACAAGGCCGCCTCTACGCTGAACGGCATCATCAACAGCATGCGGCCGGGCAACCTGCCTGAGCTGGAGGACATGGACGAGCTGATGAGCCTGCTGGAGAAGGCCAAGGCCATGCCTGAAGGCAACCAGAAGATAGACCGCGCCATCGGCTACGCCAACATGGTCATCCGCTACGTCAGCGACGGCAGCGGCACCCACGACATGATTCAGCGGGCCACCAACCAGCTGACGGAGGCCATGAAGTAACTTTGCAACCGAGTTGCAAAACCTTTGCCGTAACTTTGCACCCGAGAAAAAGCAAAGACTATGGCACACCATCATGAACATCACCACTGTGAGAGCTGCTCGCGCGGACATCACCACGAGGAAAGCTGCTCGCACGAACACCACCACGAACACCACCACGAGGAGGGCGGACTAAGGAGACAACTGCTGCTGATAGCGGCAACCGCCGTGCTCCTCTTGGCAGCTGTATTTATAGAGAAACACTGTGGACTGGCCACCTGGCAGCTGCTGCTGGTATTTCTTGTCCCCTATCTGCTGATAGGCCATGAGACACTGAAGGAGGCCTGGGAGGGAATAGCCCACGGCGACATGTTCAACGAACATTTCCTCATGTCGGTGGCCACCATCGGCGCCCTTTGCATCGGCTTCCTGCCGGGAGCGGAGACGCAGTTTCCCGAGGCCGTCTTCGTCATGCTCTTCTTCCAGGTGGGCGAGCTGTTCGAGGGCTATTCCGAAGGGAAGAGCCGACAGAGCATTGCGCACCTGATGGACATCCGGCCCGATGTGGCACACAGAGCCTCCCCCGATGTCTCCCAAGGAGAGGAGCTGGAGGATGTGTCGCCCGAGGAGGTGCCGGTGGGGGCGGTCATTGTCATCCGGCCTGGAGAGAAGGTGCCTTTGGACGG
This sequence comes from Prevotella sp., assembly GCA_024697405.1. GTDB lineage: Bacteria > Bacteroidota > Bacteroidia > Bacteroidales > Bacteroidaceae > Prevotella. The sequence continues at coordinate 1,740 of JAILFU010000005.1, read as the reverse complement.
CGTAGTCATCGAAGGCTCGACAGCCCTGAACACCGTGGCGCTGACGGGCGAGACCATGCCGCGTGAGATTACCGTGGGCGACGAGGTGCAGTCGGGATGCGTCAATCTGTCGGGAGTCATCAAGGTACGCACGACAAAAGCCTACGGCGAGAGCACCGTGGCCAAAATCATCAACCTGGTGGAGCATGCCGCAGAGCACAAGTCGCAGAGCGAGGCTTTCATCACCCGCTTTGCCCGCGTCTACACGCCCATCGTGGTCTTCGCAGCCGTGGCCATCGCCATTCTCCCGCCCTTGGCAGGTATCGGGGGAGGCTTCTCCGCCTGGCTCTACCGCGCCCTGCTGTTCCTGGTGGTCTCGTGCCCCTGCGCCCTGGTCATCAGCGTACCGCTGACTTTCTTCGGCGGCATCGGCGGAGCCTCGCGTCGCGGCATCCTCATCAAAGGTGCCAACTATATGGACGTACTGGCGAAGGTGGACACTGTGGTCTTCGACAAGACCGGCACGCTGACCCACGGACAGTTTGCCGTCACCGCCGTGCACGACAGTCCAAAGTGTAGCGCTACCGCTCCTCAGCCCATTTCCATAGGAAAAAACAGTGCGGCAGCAAACGCTCAGTTCTCAACGCTCAGTTCTCAACTCCTACACCTCGCCGCCCATGTGGAGCACTTCTCCACCCACCCCATCGGTGCAGCCCTGCGCGATGCCTTCCCCGACGAGGCTACCGACGGCTGTCGGGTGAGCGACGTGGAGGAGATTGCCGGACAAGGCATCCGTGCCCGTGTGGGCGACCGCATGGTCTGCGTGGGCAATACGAAGATGATGGATGCCGTGGGCGCGAAATGGCACGACTGCCACCATACTGGCACCATCATCCATGTGGCTGCAGAAGAAGAAGAGGATTCTTCGTTTACCTACCTCGGCCACATCGTCATCAACGACAAGATCAAGGACGACAGCGCCGAGGCCATCCGTCTGCTGAAAAAGCTGGGCGTCAGCACGACCATCATGCTCACCGGCGACCGCCGCGATGTGGCAGAGAAGGTGGCACAGCAGCTGTGCATCGACGAATACCACGCCGAGCTGCTGCCCGCCGACAAAGTCAAGTTTATCGACGACTTACGATCTGACAACGGCGGCGGCAGCCAAATGGCAAACAGAAGACTATGCTTCGTGGGTGACGGCATCAACGATGCTCCCGTGCTGGCCCGCGCCGACGTGGGCATCGCCATGGGCGGACTGGGCAGCGATGCCGCCATCGAAGCCGCCGACGTGGTGCTGATGGACGACAAGCCTTCGAAGATTGCCCTCACCATTGGCATTGCCCGCCGCACCATCGCCATCGCCCGCCAGAATGTATGCTTTGCCATCGGCGTGAAAGTGGCCGTGCTCATCCTCGCCGCCCTTGGCCTGGCCACGATGTGGATGGCAGTATTCGCCGATGTCGGCGTCACGGTGCTGGCCGTGCTCAATGCTATGCGTGCACTCAAGGCATAATTACTTGGTGTATTTTTTGGATATTTAATTTTTTTTCGTAATTTTGCAAGCAAAAGGAAAAAGGAAAAGTAAATAGCTAAAGTTTCCCACCCCTGCTATTACTAGCATTTTATGATGCTTCAATCGTCAGAACGCCTTTGTTTATCGGCATTCCGCAACTTGTCAAATTTATGTTAAACCCAGTGGATTTTCTCACTCGTGCTGTGCGAATGGTGCCGTGAGGCTGATATAGTTCATGATTTCGT
>JAILFU010000004.1 GCA_024697405.1 Prevotella sp. | reverse complement strand
GCATTTTATGATGCTTCAATCGTCAGAACGCCTTTGTTTATCGGCATTCCGCAACTTGTCAAATTTATGTTAAACCCAGTGGATTTTCTCACTCGTGCTGTGCGAATGGTGCCGTGAGGCTGATATAGTTCATGATTTCGTCTGCCTCATGGCCGCCGGCCTGAAGAGTGCGCATTGTCTGTTCAAAGTCGGCACCGAGGAGTCGGCAGAGTCTGTACATGACTTGTGCGATGACTGGCAGTATACGCTGCCACAGGGTGAGTGCCATCAGGTCGCCCTGCATCTGTCTGAACAGTGCGCCCATGGTCTCATAGTTTCCGAACCTCTTGTATAGTGTGAGCATGGTGTAGGTGGCCAAGGCAAGCGTACAGTCGGCAATCTGTGCGTCGAAATCGGTGGACTGGCACTTGCCCAGTCCAAGGTATTGCTTGCTTTCACGGTACATAACCTCAGTATTCCAGCGAATCTGGTAGTACTCAAATGCCTTCGTGAATGAGAGGGCTCTGTCCGTAGTAAGTATGATATGCCACTCGTTGCTCTTGCCGTATTGGATGAAGAACAGGCGCAGCTCCACGCCCTCAAACACCACGTCTGCCTTGAAATACCGACACTTGTACTGGCGGCAGGTCTTTGCCTGGCGCTCATTCATCGCCACGATTTCCTTTCCTGCGTGCCTGCGCCCCATGTACTCGTATTTCCTGTTGCCGTTCTTCGTCATACAGATGACGTGCAGTGCGCTGCCTGCAATCTCGCGAAGCCCCTTGATGAGGTCTATACCGTCAAACCAGCTGTCAGCCAGGAAATAGGCCGCGCGTATCCAGCGCTTCCATGAGCGGCGCACCATCTCGAGGGCGACCTGCGTCTTCTCCTTGTCGAGTTCCTTCTTCCTCTTGTATCCCGCGCTGTCGGCGTCGCGCTTCTTCCTGAACAGCCCCTTCCGCTCCTCTGCCGAGAGGCTATAGTCCTTCTTCTTACCTTTTTCGCGATGCAGGGAACAGTCCAACGGTATCGTGCTCTTTCCGTCGAAGTAGCTCAGTGTCAGCATCTTGTAACCGAGCACATGCCGTCCGCTGGTATGGTCATACACACGGCTGAGACCCTCGAAATGACGGCCGGTCTTCTCCAGCGTGGTGTCATCCACGATATAGAAGTCCGGCGTGCCGCCACTCTCGCCACCGCGCCGCTCCACGATGCGCAGGAACTGCTTTGCCACTCCGAGCAGCAGGCCGCGCCAGTTATAGGAGGCGTTGGTGAGAAAGCGGTAGAAGCAGTTCTTCCCAATGCCCTCGTCAAGCAACCCATACCATTTCTCCTTGTAGAAGCGGAACACACTTACGTCAAGGATGCGGATGAGCAGAAGGTAAAGCAACAGCACTGAGCACGGAACGCCCTGCTGCTTGGTGATACCGGCCATCTGCATAATGTTGCTCAAACGGAACTCACGACCTACGGCCACTATTTTCTGCCCAAGGCCCTCTTTTTCGCACAAAAATTTGCTCAGCTCACAGATTTTGTCTAATTTTGCATTCATAACGGTTTCTGTTAATTCGTTGTGTTTATTGTACTTTTAGCCAATACAAAGATACAACAAATTTTCGAGAAACCGCTATTTTATTGGGCTTTTCTAAAGGTGGGAAACTTTAGCTCTTTAATTATATCCAATATGCCACGGGCAGGGAAATGCTCCTGCTCGTGGCTATTTAATTAAGGTAACAATATAGCAGTTGTCACAAGACATCTTCTCCGGCGGTAGCCGCTCCCCTCCCTTCAAGGGGAGCGGCTACCGCCGGAGAAGGAACCGCATGCCACCCTCTTGAACTCAGCCCTTGAGTTGAGCGGCTACCGCCGGAGAAGGATTCCTGTGCCGTCTGCTATATCGTTCCTTAATTAACGGTAAGATGCCTACAATGAAAACCGTTTTGCTGTGATGGCTAGTCCTACCCCTTCTCAACCTATCTTAGAACCTTCTGTGTCCGCTCAACTTCGTTGTCCACGTATTTCGAGTGGCAACGGGCTGTTTCGGGATAGTAGTCGTTGAGCGTCATCACATCACGCAGAGCAAGCTACAAGCCGTTGCCGCCCGCTTGCTTCTCGGTCATGTATTTCCAATAGCGGCGGGGCATGTCGCTGAGCTGCTTCTTGGGGTTGATACGCTCTTTGATGCAGATGGCCTTGAAATACGTGCGCCAGAGCTGCTGGAACAATTCGTCGTCGCTGCTAAGGACGTCTTTGCCGAGCTTGCCGTCTGAAAGGCTGAAGGGGACAGCTGCCTCGTTTTCAAAAGTGATGCGCATAGTCCCGTCATCGGGCGTGTGGTAATAGCCGTAGTGACGATGGGCGTCGTAGATGAGGAAGGACTGGTCGTTGAAGCGATCACGAAAGTGGTCGATGATGAGCGGTAGCACGTTATGGTCGGGCGAGACGACGGCGAGATATGTGCCGTCCTTTGCTTTCTGGAAACGGATGAACTGCTTCATGCGCAGCTGTTCGTGAAGCACACGGCGGCAAGTATTCCTGACGGCCAGCACGTCGGCATCGGAGGCATTGCGCTCTAGTCCCGGCGTTTCGGCTGGTGGGCAGGCTCCTGTGGCTCGATTGACCGTTCCCTTTGCTTTTTGCCGGAATACTTTGCAGATGAAGTTGAACAATGGTTGGTTCAGGGTCTGCTCCTCTGAAAGCCAGCTGACGGTAACCATCCGCAGGCCGTCTTTGGAGAGTTGCCTCTCCAGTCCCTTCCACACCCGATCGGCCTTCTCGCTGCTTGTCACCACGCGGTGCGGCTCGTCGGCAAACAAAGGCAGCTGCTCGCCCTCGGCCAGCAGCAACTCCGGCTGCTGGCGGAGAAAGAAACTGTCGAAGACGGCTGTCAGCAGTCCGTCGAGGGTGTTGTCGAACACATAAACCAGCATCGTGTATCAGCTATTTTTTTCTCTCTTCATTATTCCCTTCATCAAAGTTGAGCATGAGTTGCTGCTCGGCGGCAGCGCGTTTCTGCTGTGCTTTAGAGAGCAGTAGCGGACGCAGGCGCTCAGGGCGCAGCTCATTGATGCCGATGACGGGCTGCGAGAAGTCGGATGTCAGCTCGCCGCACGTGATGAAGTATTTGGCCTTCTTCATCACTACGCCCATTTTCTTCAGGTGGTAGGACGTGATGCGGTTGAAGCGGCGTGAGTTGACGATGAGCACGGCAGACTTCACGCCGATGCCTGGCACCCGGAGGATGTGCTCATAGGGGGCGCTGTTGATGTCGATAGGGAAAAACTCCGGGTGGCGCAACGCCCAGCCGAGCTTGGGGTCGACGTCGAGGTCAAGGTGGGCGTGTGCATCGTCCACAATCTCGTCGACGCTGAAATGATAGAAGCGCATCAGCCAGTCGGCTTGATACAGCCGGTTCTCACGCACCAGCGGCGGCTGTTTCAGCACGGGCAGGCGGGGGTCGTAGGTGTTCACGCTGACGTAGCCGCTGTAATAGACACGCCTCATGGTGGGCTGCTGGTACATGGCATTTGACATCTTGAGAATATCAAGGTCGCTCTCCTTCGTGGCACCGACAATCATCTGTGTCGACTGCCCGGCGGGTACGAAGCGGGGAGCATGGCGGAACTTTTTCCTGTCCTCCTTGTTCTCCAGGACACCCAGCTGAATCTGTGCCATCGGCAGAAGTACGCTCTGGTGGTCTTTCTCCGGTGCCAGCGCCTTGAGCGACTCCTCCTTGGGAATCTCTATGTTCACGCTCATACGGTCGGCATAGCGTCCGGCTTCCTGCAGCAGTTCCCTACTGGCTCCGGGGATGGTCTTCAGGTGGATATAGCCGTTGAAACGGTGCTCCATCCTGAGGTCGCGCACGATAGCCACGAGCCGTTCCATCGTGTAGTCGGGATTGCGCACCACACCGCTGGAGAGGAACAGCCCCTCGATATAGTTGCGGCGGTAGAACTCCATGGTGATTTCCTCCAGCTCCGTGACGGAGAGCGTGGCGCGGGGAATGTCGTTTGTGCGACGGTTGATGCAGTAGGCACAGTCGTATTTGCAGTAGTTGGTCAGCATCACCTTCAGCAGCGAAATGCATCGGCCGTCATCGGCAAACGAATGGCAGATGCCCACGCCGCCCACCGTATTGCCCACCATGCCTTTCTTGCCCGAGCGCACAGTGCCGCTCGACGAGCACGACACATCGTACTTCGCCGACTCTGCGAGTATCCGCAGCTTCTCCATGGTCTTCTCTGTCAGCATAGCCATTGAATCTGGTTGCAAAATTACTACTTTTTTTCCAAAAGCGTGTGAAAATGTTGGCAGAAAGCATAAAAATGCTTATCTTTGCACCCGCTTACCGTCCCCCTGGGGGCCTATATATAAATAATGAGGAATATGAAGATAGCAGTCATCGGCGCGGGAGCCATGGGTGGCACCACCGTGCAGGGCCTGGTGAAAGGCCAATATTTCAAGAACGAGGACATCACTGTGAGCGACCCTAACGAGGCTGTGCTCAGCAAGTTTGCCCAGCTGGGCGTAAACGTGACTACGGACAATGCCGCTGCCGCCGAGCAGGCCGACATCGTGTGCGTGGTGGTGAAGCCGTGGCTGGTGGAGACGGTGCTGCGGGGCATTAAGCCCGTGCTGGTTCCCCAGCGGCAGCTGCTCATCGTCGTGGCGGCAGGTGTGTCGTCGCAGAGTGTAGAGGAGTGGCTCGGGCTGAACTGTCCGCCGCTCTTCCTGTGCATCCCGAACATTGCCATCGCGCAGATGCAGTCGATGACGTTCATCGTGCCTGTTGGGGCATCGAAGCGCGACACGCAGACGGTGCTCGACATCTACAACGAGATGGGTGGCACGCTCATCACCGACGAAGAGCACCTGGCGGCAGGCACCACGCTGGCCTCCTGCGGCATCGCCTACGCCATGCGCTATATCCGTGCTGCCTCGGAGGGCGGCGTGGAGCTAGGCTTCAGGGCCGACGACGCGAAGAAGGTGGTGCTGCAGACGCTGCGCGGCGCCATTGAGCTGCTGGAGGACACGGGGCTGCATCCCGAGGCTGCCATCGACATGGTGACCACGCCGCAGGGCGTCACCATCAAGGGCCTGAACGAGATGGAGCGCGCGGGCTTCACTTCGGCCGTCATCCGGGGGTTGAAGGCTGGTCTGAAATGATTTAGTAATAAGGAATTAATAGCGATACAGGGCTTCGTGGTTTCGATACACGAGAAAACACGAAGCCCTGTGTCGTTATAATTTAACGGTTACTTAACATTAATTATATAGTTTTCTTGCGGTAGATTCATAAATATTCAGTAAATTTGCGGTCGACTAATAACCTACACCGCAAATGGAAATAAGAAAACACTCTAAGGAACTGATGGAATTGGAGGAACGGTATGGTGCACATAACTACCATCCGCTCCCCGTCGTATTGCACAAAGGTGAAGGCATCTACGTGTGGGATGTTGAGGGAAAGCGCTATTTCGACTTCCTCAGCAGCTACTCTGCCGTGAACCAGGGGCACTGCCATCCCCGCATTGTGAAAGCCTTGAAGGAGCAGGCCGACATGCTCTGCCTGACCAGTCGCGCCTTCTATAATGACGCCCTGTGTGAGTATGAGCAGTTCATGCACGAATACTTCGGCTACGACCGTATCCTACCCATGAACACGGGTGCCGAGGGCGTGGAGACGGCCCTGAAGCTGGCTCGCCGGTGGGGAGCCATGAAGAAGGGCATCCCCAATGAGAAGATCAAGATTATCTGCTGCGAGGGCAATTTCCACGGCCGCACGGTGACCGTCATCACGATGAGCAATGACCCGTCGAGCTACGCCAACTACGGCCCGCTGACACCGGGCTTCATCCGTATACCTTATAATAATGTGGAGGCCCTGCGCCAGGCGCTCGATGAGTATGGCGACGAGGTGGCGGGCTTCATAGCCGAGCCTATACAGGGCGAGGCTGGAGTGTTTGTGCCCGACGACGGCTACCTGAAGCGATGCTACGACCTGTGCCACGAGCACAATGTGCTCCTCATTGCCGACGAGGTGCAGACGGGCATTGCCCGCACGGGACGCATGCTCTGTTCGGAGCACGACGGCGTGCGTCCCGACATCGTGGTGCTCGGCAAGGCACTAGGCGGCGGCGTGCTGCCTGTGTCGGCATGCCTGGCCGACGACGACATCATGCTGAACATCCGTCCGGGCGAGCACGGCAGCACCTTCGGCGGCTTCCCGCTGGCAGCCCGCGTGGCTGTAGAGGCGCTGAAGGTGGTGAAGGACGAGCACCTGGTGGAGAACGCTGAAAAGATGGGTAGGCTGTTCCGCGAGGAAGTGAGGAAGATAGCGTCGCCCTTCATCGTCGAGGTGCGCGGGCGCGGTCTGCTCAATGCCATCGTCACCAAGCCCGTCAATGGGAAGACGGCATGGGACATCTGCCTGCAGATGATGGAGCACGGTCTGCTGGCCAAGCCTACCCACGATGACATCATCCGTTTTGCCCCGCCGCTGTGTATCGGCGAAGAGGAGCTGCGCGAGGCCATTGGCATCATTAAGTCAACGTTTGAGGAACTGTCGTCATGAGCCAGACAACCAACAACGTCCTTATGGTACGCCCCGTGGGCTTCGGCTTCAACGAGCAGACGGCAGTCAACAATGCCTTCCAGCGGAAAAGCAAGGAGGCAGCTGAGACCGTGGCCAGAAGGGCGCTGAAAGAATTTGATGCCTTCGTGGCCCTGCTCCGCGAGAATGGCGTGGAAGTGACCGTGGTGCAGGACACGCCGGAGCCGCGTACCCCCGACAGCATCTTCCCTAACAACTGCTTCTCCGTGCATGGCGACACGCTGGTGCTCTATCCGATGTTTGCACCCAATCGTCAGTTGGAGCGCGACAAGCTGCTCAGAGTCATCCAGACGAGTAAGTTCAGGCAGGTGCTACACCTGTACGACTTTGAGGAATTCGGCATTGCGCTGGAGGGCACCGGCTCGCTGGTGCTCGACCGCGAGCATCGCATGGCCTATGCCTGTCTGTCGCCCCGCACTAATCTGAACACGCTCAAGCTTTGGGCCAGTGAGCTGGGCTACGATTACATGGTCTTTCATAGTCAGGACGAGAAGGGCATGCCCGTCTACCACACCAATGTCATGATGCATGTGGGCTCGCGTCAGGCCGTGGTATGTCTGAACAGCATCCGTGACGAAGCAGAACGGCATGAACTCAAACAGCGTCTGGAGCACGACGGCAAGGAGGTGGTGCCCATCACGCTTAGTCAGATGCGCCACTTCGCCGGCAATATGTTGGAGCTGCACAACGACCGGGGTGAGCAGTTGCTGGTGATGAGCCAGACGGCTCGCCTGTCGCTGACGGCTGAGCAGCTGGCCACCCTGTCGAAACATACCCGCATCATCAGCCCCGACATCCATACCATAGAGACTGTAGGCGGCGGCAGCGCCCGCTGCATGCTGGCCGAACTCTAGCCTCCCTGAGTCTGGACTAGACGAGCCGGCATGCCCTACCTTTATATGATAAAGGAATGACGGAGTGGAGAATAATACATAAGGAGTATTTAAAAGAATCAGAGAACACATTAATATTATTATTAACTTTAAAGGTGCTAATGAACGATAGCCCGTTCAGACCCCCAACCCCCTGTCTTATGGGGACTTAGAGTAACTACTATGAACAACTCAGTAATTACATTTCCGCTACCGGCCAACGAGCCGGTGAAAGCCTATCTGGCAGGCTCGCCAGAGCGTGTTGCACTAGAAAAGGAACTGGAGCGCCAGAAGAACCTGGTCGTCGACATTCCCATCATCATCGGCGGTAAGGAAATCCGCACAGGAAACACCGGCACCGTCACCTGTCCCCACGACCACAGCCATGTGCTGGCCACCTATCACAAGGTGGGTAAGGCCGAGATAGAGCTGGCCGTGGAAACCGCCATGAAAGCCTGGCAGGAGTGGAGCCGTACACCGTGGACCACGCGCGCCGCCATCGTGATGAAGATGGCCGAGCTGCTGGCCACGAAGTACCGCCCCATCATGAATGCCGCCACGATGCTGGGCCAGAGCAAGAATTTCTTCCAGGCTGAGATTGACTCGGCCTGCGAGACCATCGACTTCTTCCGCTACAACGTGCACTATGCCTCGAAGATCTACAGTATGCAGCCGAAGGATGGCGTGGGGCAGCTGAACCACACGGAGTACCGCCCGCTGGAGGGCTTCGTGCTTGCCGTGACGCCGTTCAACTTCACATCTATTGCCTCGAATCTCTGCATGACGCCCGTGCTTATGGGTAATGTGGCTCTGTGGAAGCCGTCGACTACCGCCCTGCTTTCGAACTACTACCTGATGCAGCTCTACAAGGAGGCCGGACTGCCCGACGGCGTGGTGAACTTCCTGCCCGGCAGCGGTGCGCTCATCGGCGAGGTGGCCACCCAGTCGAAGCATTTCGCCGGCATCCATTTCACGGGGTCTACGGCAACGTTCAAGAGCCTCTGGCAGCAGGCCTGCTCCAATCTCGACCGCTATATCAGCTATCCGCGTCTGGTGGGTGAGACTGGCGGCAAGGACTTCATCTTCGTTCATCCGTCGGCCGACAAGAAGGCCGTTGCTACTGCTGCCTTCTGCGGAGCCTTCGAGTTCCAGGGACAGAAGTGCTCGGCTGCCAGCCGCATGTATATCCCGAAGAGCCTGTGGCCCGACGTGCTGGAGGACATCAGGCGGATGTGTGCCGAAATCAGGATGGGCGATGTCTGCGACCCGACGAACTTCGTGAATGCCGTCATCGACGAGGCTTCGTTCGACAAGTGCAAGTCGTATATAGACTATGCTGTCGAGGCTGCCGACGCAAAGATTGTCATCGGCGGCAAGTGCGACAAGACGAAAGGCTGGTTCGTGGAGCCTACCGTCATCGAGACTTCGAACCCGCACTTCAAGTCGATGGAAGAGGAGATTTTCGGCCCCATCATCACCGTCTGGCCCTACGACGACGACAAGGTGGAGGAGGCCGTGAAGCTCTGCGACGAGACCTCGCCCTACGGACTGACGGGCGCCGTCTTCGGCCGCGACCGCATGGCCGTGGAGAAGATTACCGAGCAGCTGAGCTATGCCGCCGGCAACTTCTACATCAACGACAAGCCTACCGGTGCCGTTGTCGGCATGCAGCCCTTCGGCGGAGCCCGCGCCAGCGGCACCAACGACAAGGCTGGCGGCGAGTTCAACCTCATCCGCTGGATTATCCCGCGTGTCATCAAGGAGACGCTGGTCTCACCGACTGACTACCGCTATACCTACATGAAATGATGGAAAAAGCCTGCACTGTGAACGTAGCCTCCGAGACCGGGAGGCTACGTGCCGTGCTGCTCCATCGGCCCGGCGTGGAGATAGAGCGCATGACGCCGATGAACTGTAGCCATGCGCTGTATAGCGACATCCTTGACCGCATGAATGTCGACATCGAGTACGACCGCTTCCGGGGCGTGCTGGAGAAATGGGCGAAGGTGTACTATGTGGAAGGCATCCTCAGGGAGCTGCTGAAGGACGAGCAGACTCGCGAGTACCTCGTGACGGAGAGCGTCTTCAATTACGGCCATCGCCCAGTGAAGCTCTCCGGCAGCATCAACGACCGGCTGGCAGAGGAGCTGATGGGGATGGAACCCAAGAAGCTGGCAAGAACGCTTATCGAGGGATATGAAAACCCGGAGTGGGAGGGTGTGAACGACAACCGCTACCTGCTGGAGCCGCTCTACAACCTGCTGTTCACCCGCGACGCGTCGAGCACTATTTTCGACCGAGTACTCATCAACAGCATGTCGTTTGAGGTGCGCGAGCGTGAGTCGCTCATCTACGAGGCCATCTTCCGCAACTACTTCGGTGTGGAGACGCTGAATGCCTCGTCGTGGAATCCCAGGGCGCGGACAGAAGGCGGCGACATCCACATCGCCGCTCCTGACCTGCTGGTAGTGGGGGAGGGGGTGCGCACCAATGCCAAGGGCATCGAGTACTTGGCGCAGACATTCGCCCGTGAGCGCCAGGAGCCGTTTTATATCCTGGTGCAGGAACTGCCGCGTGAGCCGGAGTCGTTCATCCATCTCGACATGGTGTTCACCTTCCTGGGTCGCCACGAGTGCATGGTCTTCGAACCCATGCTGCGCAAGCAGGGGCTGTTTGCCGGCAAGGACACCACGCTCATCAGCATCAAGAACGGCAAGGTGAGCTATCGGCCCGTGAAGGACATCCTGACCGGACTGCGCCACCTGGACTGGGACATGGACCCCATCATCGGCGGAGGCTACGACCCCTGGGTGCAGCTACGCGAACAATGGCACAGCGGGGCCAACTTCTTCTCGCTGGGCGACGGAAAGGTGCTGGGTTACCGGCGTAACGCATATACCATAGAGTCTTTGGACAAAGCCGGCTATGCCGTGCTTCAGGCCAAAGACATCTGTAATGGTAAAGTGAATATGGAGGACTACCAGAAGTTCGTGGCGGTATTCCCTGCTTCCGAGCTGCCCCGTGCCGGTGGCGGGGCGCGCTGTATGACAATGCCTATCAGGCGTGAACCTCCTCAATGATCTTGCCGCCTTCCTCAATAGCCTCCATGTTCAGGGGAATGAGGGCGTGATGGCGTTCGGGGAGCGTCTTCTTCAGGGCTTTCTCCACGCCGCCGGTACCCACGACGGGGCATACCTTCAGCAGTCCGCCCAGCACGATCATGTTGAAAATCTTGCCGTTCTTCATCTCAGCAGCCTTGTCCATCGCGTCAATCTTGTAGACATGGATGTCCTGACGGGTCGGAGGGTTGAGGATGCCGTAGCTGTCGTAGATGAGGATGCCGCCGGGCTTCAGCTTCGGCTCGAACTTCTCGAGCGAGGGCTGGTTGAGCACGATGGCAATGTCGTACTTGCTGAGGATAGGTGAGGAAATGCGCTCGTCGCTCACGATAACGGTGACGTTGGCCGTGCCGCCGCGCTGCTCAGGGCCGTAGGCGGGCATCCACGTCACTTCCTTGTCTTCCATCAGTCCGCTGTAGGCCAGAATCTTTCCCATGGAGAGCACGCCCTGGCCGCCGAATCCTGATATGATAATTTCTTTCTTCATTGTTTCTAAGCTGTAGTATCTTTAAGGTCTCCCTTCGGATAGAAGGGGAACATGTTTTCTTTCATCCACTTGTTTGCTTGCGAGGGGGTAAGTTTCCAGCCGCTATTGCAGGTGCTGACAAACTCCACGAGGCTGGAGCCCTTGCCGTCCATCGAAGCCTGGAAAGCCTTCTTCAGGGCCTTCTTGGCCTTGAGGATGCTGGCTACGCTTTCCACCGACTGGCGGGTGACGTAGCAGGTGCCCTCCAGCTGGGCGGCGATGTCGGCCATCTTCAGTGGGTAGCCATGCAGCTTCGGGTCACGACCGTAGGGACAGGTCGATGTCTTCTGACCGAGTAGGGTGGTGGGGGCCATCTGTCCGCCAGTCATGCCATAGATGGCATTGTTGACGAAGATGATGACGATGTTCTCGCCACGGTTCAGGGCGTGGATGGTCTCGCAGGTGCCGATGCAGGCCAGGTCGCCGTCACCCTGATAGGTGAAGACGAGGCGGTCGGGCCAGCAGCGCTTGATGCCGGTGGCAATGGCGGGTGCACGTCCGTGGGCAGCCTCCTGCCAGTCTATATCTATATAGTTGTACGCGAAGACAGCGCAGCCCACCGGGCTGACGCCAACGGCTTTCTCTTCCAACCCCATCTCCTCAATGACCTCGGCGATGAGCTTGTGCACCACGCCGTGGGAGCAGCCCGGGCAGTAGTGCATATTGTTGTCGTTCAGGAGTGTCGGCTTTTTATAGACTATGTTCTCCTGTGATATAATCTTGTTCTCTTCCATAATTCTTTAATAAGCAATTAGTAATTAGTAATGATGATTACTATTACCGCTCCATGAGCTGTGTGCGAATAGCACCCACTATTTCCTCTGGATCGGGGACAATGCCGCCGAGGCGGCCGAACTGCTCTACGGGTACGGCACCGTTGATGGCCAGACGCACGTCCTGCACCATCTGCCCGGCGTTGATCTCGACCACGAGCACGCCCTTCTTGCCTTTCGCCTGCTCGGCAATCTCCTTCGTGGGGAAGGGCCACAGCGTGATGGGGCGGAAGAGGCCAACCTTGATGCCTTCCTGACGGGCCAGCTCCACGCTCTTCTCGGCGATGCGGGCGGCAGAGCCGAAGGCTACAACCATGTACTCGGCATCGTCCATCTGCTGCATCTCATAGCGCACCTCTTTCTCGCGTATCTCAGCGTACTTGGCCTGCAGGTGCAGGTTGCGCTGCTCCATGATTTCGGGCTTCAGCTCCAGCGAGGTGATGACGTTGCGCTGGCGGTCTTTCGTCTTGCCGGTCGAGGCCCACGGGCACTGCTCGATGACCTCCTCGTCGGTGCGGCGGCGCTTATAGGGCGGCAGCACCACTTTCTCCATCATCTGTCCGATGACACCGTCGCTGAGAATCATGGCGGGGTTGCGGTACTTGAAGGCCAGCTCGAAGGCCAGGTCTACGAAGTCGGCCATCTCCTGTACGGAGGCGGGAGCCAGCACGATGACCTCATAGTCGCCGTTGCCGCCGCCGCGTGTGGCCTGGAAATAGTCGCCCTGCGAGGGCTGAATGGTACCCAGTCCGGGGCCGCCTCGCTGTACGTTCACAATGAGTGCGGGCAGCTCGGCACCGGCCAGGTAGGTGATGCCTTCCTGCATCAGCGCCACACCGGGACTCGACGACGAGGTCATGGCCCGCTTGCCGGCACCGGCAGCGCCATACACCATATAAATACTTGCCAGCTCGCTCTCAGCCTGCACCACCTGCATGCCGGTGGTCTCCCAGGGCTTCAGCTCGGCCAGCGTCTCTATCACTTCACTCTGCGGGGTGATGGGATAGCCGAAGTATCCGTCTACACCACAGCGGATGGCAGCGTGGGCTATCGCCTCGTTGCCTTTCATCAATACGACTTCTCTTTCTTCTGCCATATCGTAGCCCCCTAGGGTAGGGGGTTGGGGGGCTGAACAAGCGAATCATCTCCCCTTTTTTTGACTAACTTAAACATTGGAGCCTGCGCTTGTCCAGACTCCTGACCCCCTAGCTTTGGAGGCGAGAACGATAAACCGTTATACACCCGTCGGGACACACAATGCCGCAGGATGCGCAGCCTACGCAGGCTTCTGGCTTGACAGCCTCAACGTATGGATAGCCATGCACGTTGACCTTGCCTGCCAGGGCAATGACATGCTGCGGACATGCCTCCATGCAAAGAACGCATCCCTTGCATCGGGCAGTGTCTATGACGATAGCACCTTTCATTTTTGCCATACAAATAATTATTAAATGGATAATGAGTGTGCAAAAGTACAAAAAAGTTAGGAGTTAGGAGTCGGGAGTCGGGAGTTTTTTTGCGGACAGATAATTAATTATTGTTAAACGGCGGAAAATAACTCCCCGTTCCTGGCTTCTAACTCCTAACTCTTTCCTATCTTTGCAGCCATGAATAGCTATTATTTTGTTTTTTGCAAGGACGAGCTGTTGCTGGAGCAGCAGCCCGACGGCCTATGCACCGTTCCTCTCTGCGAGGAGCCGCCCATCGGGGTGAAACCCTGGACCACCATTCTCAACGTCGCCACGCTGGACGACATGGCGGTGAAGACCTACGCCATTGACACACCTCTCAATGCTCATACAGTTCCCACCCAGCCCCTGCCAGAGGGAGGGGAGAATTCCTCCCGTTCGGCGTCGTCAGAAGGAACTTCTGCCTCACTCATCTCCGTTCCCCTGCGCCAGAGTTATTACAAGCTGCCTTTGCAGTTCTACCTCATGGCGGGTAAGTGTGCCGAGCTGCTCTACTGGCATCATAACACTCAGTACTGCGGGATTTGCGGCGGACCGATGAAGTTCCACACCGACATCTCCAAGCGGTGCGAGCACTGTGGCAAGGAGGTGTGGCCGCAGGTGTCGCCGGCGGTCATCGTCAGGATTACGCGGGGTGAAGACGAGATACTGATGGCGCGCGCCCGCAATTTCCGGGGTGATTTCTACGGTCTCATTGCCGGTTTCGTGGAGACGGGCGAGACGCTGGAGGAGGCTGTCCGCCGGGAGGTGCACGAAGAAACAGGGCTGGAAATCTCCGACATTCGTTACTTCGATTCCCAGCCCTGGCCTTATCCCAGCGGCATTATGGTAGGTTTCACTGCCCGCTATGCCGGCGGCCAGATTCGTGTGCAGCGTGAGGAACTGAAAAATGTGGCGTGGTTCCACCGTGACCACCTGCCCCGTCTTCCTGAGAAGCTGAGCATTGCCCGCAGGCTGGTGGACGACTGGCTGCAGGCAGACTAGTAGCTGCGGGCGATGATGACGCGGGCCTTCGATGGCTTGCCTGTGACCATGTCCACACCCGGAGTCTGCTCCACGCCGAAGGGCACGCAGCGGATGGTGGCCTGCGTCTCTTCCTTGATCTGAGCCTCGGTCTCGGCAGTGCCGTCCCAGTGGCAGAGGAAGAAGCCGCCGTCCTTCACGCGTTCCTTGAAATCTTCGTAGTTATCGCACTCAAAGATATGGGCATCACGATAGGCACGGGCCTTCTGGAAGATGTTCTGCTGGATGTCGTCGAGCAGCTTCTCCACGTGGTCGACAATGCCCTCCAGGGGCAGTGTCTCCTTCTCCAGCGTGTCGCGGCGCATCAGCTCGATGGTGCCGTTCTCCAGGTCGCGGGCACCGAGTACCAGGCGCACAGGCACACCCTTCAGCTCGTAGTCGGCAAACTTGAAGCCGGGGCGCTTGTTGTCGGCATCGTCGAACTTCACGCTGATGCCCTTCTGGCGCAGGCCCTCAATGATGGGCTGTACTTCGCGGTTGACAATCTCCATCTGCTCCGGCTTGGTGGCGATGGGGATGATGACCACCTGGATGGGAGCCAGGCGCGGAGGCAGCACGAGTCCGTTGTCGTCGCTGTGGGTCATGATGAGGGCGCCGATGAGTCGGGTGCTGACCCCCCAGCTGGTGGCCCACACGTATTCCGGCTTGTTCTCTTTATTAAGATAGGTGACGTCGAAAGCCTTGGCGAAGTTCTGGCCTAGGAAATGGCTGGTGCCGCTCTGCAGGGCCTTGCCGTCCTGCATCATAGCCTCTATGGTATAGGTGTCAAGTGCTCCTGCGAAGCGCTCGGTCTCGCTCTTCACGCCCTGAATGACGGGCACGGCCATCCATTCCTCGGCAAACTTGGCGTAGACCTTCAGCATCAGCTGAGCCTCGGCCTCGGCCTCCTCACGGGTAGCATGGGCAGTGTGGCCCTCCTGCCAGAGGAACTCGCTGGTGCGCAGGAAGGGACGGGTGCGCATTTCCCAGCGCATCACGTTGCACCACTGGTTGCACATCAGGGGCAGGTCGCGCCAGGAGTGTATCCAGTTCTTGTAGGTGTTCCAGATGATGGTCTCGCTAGTGGGGCGGATGATCAGCTCCTCTTCAAGCTTGGCGGCAGGATCGACCACCACGGCGCTCTTGTCGTCGGTGGCCTTCAGACGGTAGTGGGTCACCACGGCGCACTCCTTGGCGAAACCCTCCACATGCTCGGCCTCTCTCGAGAGGAACGACTTCGGAATGAGCAGGGGGAAGTAGGCGTTCTGTGCGCCCGTCTCCTTGAACATCTTGTCCAGCTGCTGCTGCATCTTCTCCCAGATGGCGTAGCCGTAGGGCTTGATGACCATGCATCCGCGCACCGCGCTCTGCTCGGCTAGGTCGGCCTTCACCACTAAATCGTTATACCATTGGCTGTAGTTGTCAGCCCGCTTTGTCAAATCTTTCAGTTCTTTTGCCATGATTCTTTGCTATATTGTCTAAAAAATTGGTGCAAAGGTACGAAAAAGTTAGGAGTTAGGAGTTAGGAGTTAGGAGTTTTTGTCGAAGAAAATCGTAAAAAAAGTTAATCGGCAGCAAATAACTCCTTTATCCTAACTCCTAACTCCTAACTTTTGCTTATCTTTGCAGCGTGAAATAACTATCTTTTAATTAATTAATAAATGTACAGATTATGAAAAAAATGAAAGCTTTTGTTCTCACGCTCTGCGCATGTATCGTGATGATGGGTTGTAACAATCTTGCAAAGGGAACCGCTATCGGAGCTGCCGGTGGTGGCATCCTGGGTGCTGTCGTTGGTAAGATTGCCGGTAACACTGCCGTCGGTGCCGCTGTAGGTGCTGCTGTAGGTGCAGGTACTGGTGCCCTCATTGGCAAGCACATGGACAAGGTGAAGGCTCAGGCTCAGGCTGTGCAGAACGCACAGGTGCAGACCGTGACCGACGCCAATGGCCTTGACGCCGTGAAGCTGACCTTCGACTCGGGTATCCTCTTTGCTACTGGCAAGTATGCCCTGACTCCCAGCTCAAAGAGCGCCCTGAACCAGTGCGCCACGCTGCTGAAGAACAACACCGACTGCGATATCGCCATCTATGGCCATACCGATAGCACGGGTAGCGACGCAGTGAACAATCCGC
>JAILFU010000027.1 GCA_024697405.1 Prevotella sp. | reverse complement strand
CCGACGGGGGCGAGGTCGTCGCTGGTATAGCCTTTGGGGAAGGGACGGCAGTTGTATTGCGAGGCCATGATTTCGCCGTAGGCTCCGGCAGAGCGGATGGCGATGATGTCGCCTCTGCTGGCCGCGTTCAGGTCGACTTGCTTGGCAAACACGTCGGTGGACTCGCAGATGGGGCCCACCACATCGTAGGTCTCCAGGGGGGAGTCGCTGGAGATGTTCTCTATTTTGTGGTATGCCTGGTAGAGCGCGGGGCGGATGAGGTCGGTGAAGCCGGCATCGACGATGCAGAACTTCTTCACCGCCCCCTTCTTTATATATAATGTACGCGCGATAAGGCTGCCGCACTGGGCTACGACGGCCCGGCCCAGCTCGAAATGGAGCGTCTGTCCCGGGCGCAGCTTCAGCCGACGGGCGTAGGTGGAGAAATAGGCCTTGAAGTCGGGGATGGGCACCCGGTTGGGGTGCTGGTAGTCTACACCCAGACCTCCGCCCACGTTGATGTGCTCCACGCGGATGTGATGGCGCTCCAGCTGGTCCTGCAGGTCGTTGATGCGGTTGCAGAGGGCTTGGAAGTCGCCCATGTCGAGAATCTGCGAGCCGATGTGGAAGTGAAGTCCGACGAAGGTGACGTTGGTCATCTTGGCGGCCTCGGCAATGACATCCTCCATGTCGCGCATGGCAATGCCGAATTTGTTTTCCGCCAGGCCCGTGGTGATGTTAGCATGGGTGTGTGCCCCCACGTTCGGGTTGAGGCGGAAGGCTACACGTGCCACCTTGCCCTTGGCGGCTGCCAGCTCGTTGATGACCTCCAATTCTGGAATGCTCTCCACGTTGAAGCAGAAGATGTCGTTGTCGAGGGCAGTATTGATTTCCCAGTCGCTCTTGCCAACTCCGGCGAAGACAATCTTCGAGCTGGGGAAACCGGCGCGGACGGAGGCCTCTATCTCGCCGCCGCTGACGCAGTCGGCGCCCAGACCTGCCAGCCTGATGGCGCGCAGCACTTGCGGGTTGGCATTGGCCTTCACAGCATAGTGGACCACAAATGCCTCGTGCTTGCGGGCCTCGGCGTTGATGGCATCGAGGGTGGCACGCAGCAAGTCCATGTCGTAATAGTAGAAAGGCGTGCGTATGGATGCAAACCTCTCAACAGGGAATTGTCCTTTAGTCATTGTGCGGGAGCAAATGATTCACTCTTCATACTTTATTCTTCACTTAAACAAGTGGTCGCTAAGTGACTGGAGCGCACGGCGTTTGTCTTCTTCGCGGATGAGGAAAGAGATGTTGTAGTTGGAGCCTCCGTAGCTAATCATGCGGACAGGCACATCCTTCATGGCATCCATGACGCGGGTCTCGAAGCCGATGTTCGACCAGTCCAGGTCGCCGACGACGCAGATGATGCACATGCCGGTGTCGACGGTGACGGTGCCGTATTTCTTCAGCTCGTCCATAATCTCGCCCAGATGGGCGGAGTTGTCGATGGACATGCTGACGCCGACCTCGCTGGTGCAGACCATGTCGATGGGCGTCTGGTAGCTCTCGAAGATCTCGAAGACTTTGCGCAGGAAGCCGGTAGCAAGGAGCATGCGGCTGGACTTGATTTTGATGGCGGTGATGTTGTCCTTGGCGGCCACGGCCTTTATCTTGCCGTACTCCGTCTGGTTGGAGATGGTGGTGCCCTCGGCATCGGGCTGCATCGTGTTCAGCAGGCGCACGGGGATGCCGGCATACTTGGCGGGCTGCACGCAGGTGGGGTGGAGAATCTTGGCACCGAAGTAGGCCAGCTCGGCAGCCTCCTCGAACTGCAGCTGGTGGACGGGCTGTGTCTTCTCTACCACACGCGGGTCGTTGTTGTGCATGCCGTCGATGTCGGTCCATATCTGTATCTCCTCGGCGTTGAGGGCAGCACCGACGAGCGACGCGGTGTAGTCGCTGCCGCCGCGCTGCAGGTTGTCAATCTCGCCGTAGGCATTGCGGCAGATGAAGCCTTGGGTGACAAAGACCTGCACGGGCTCTTCTCCCTGTTCCTGGCTGTGGCCTTGCATGGCAGCGGCGAGCTTCTCCTTGATGTAGACGGGGTCTGGCTCGGCATTCTTGTCGGTGCGCATGAAGTCGAGGGCGTTGAGCAGCACGGCCTTGGTGCCCTGCTCTTTCATGTAGTTCACAAACATGTTGGTGGAGATAATCTCGCCCTGGGCCACGATGCTCTTCTCTTCGAACGAGGTGAAGAGCTCTTTGGTGAACGAGCGCAGGTAGCTGAATTCCTCACGGAGGAAGTCGCGGGTCTGTGCCTGTGTCTCTTCGCTGGTGTAGAGCTCCTGGACGTGGCGCTCGTATTTGCGCTCCAGCATGTTGATGACTTCGTTGGCTCCGTCGGGATTCTTCTTGTAGAGATAGTCGGAAATCTCAACGAGCGAGTTGGTGGTGCCCGACATGGCCGACAGCACCACGAATACGGGTTCTCCTGACTTGGTGACCAGCTGGGCCACCTCTTTCATTCTTTGTGGCGTGCCTACGGATGTGCCGCCAAACTTCATGACTTTCATTGTATTCTAGTTTTTTTATGTTTATAATCTTTTCACTCTTCCTTCGTTGCACTCGTAGACAGTACCGGGATATTGCTCGAGCAGGGCGGTGTTGTGGGTAGACATGACGACTGCCGTCCCGTCTTGCGAGATGGCGCGCAGCAGCTGCATGATGCCCTTGGCCGTCTCGGCGTCGAGGTTGGCAGTAGGCTCGTCGGCCACAATCAGCCGGGGCTTGTTGAGGATGGCGCGGGCGATGGCTATGCGCTGCTGCTCTCCGCCGGAGAGCTCGTGGGGCATGCGGTCGGCCTTGTCGGCCATGCCTACCTCGGCGAGCACTTCGCTGATGCGCTGCTCTTTCTCCTGCTTGCGCTTCCAGCCCGTCGACTTCAATACGAACTGGAGGTTCTTCCTGACGCTGCGGTCGGCCAGTAGCTGGAAGTCCTGGAAGATGATGCCCATCTGGCGGCGCAAGGCCGGGATGTGCTTCCGTTTCAACGTGAGCAGGTCGTAGTCGAAGACCTGGGCATGCGCTGCCTCTTCGACGTACAGCTCCTGGTAGATGGTCTTCAGCAGCGAGCTTTTGCCCGAGCCGACACGCCCGATGATATAGACGAATTCTCCGTCGTCTATCTGCAGGTCTACGTCCGACAGGACATTGGTTCCGTCCAGCTGATAGATGTTCGCGTGACTATAGTTGATAATCATAAGACAGCACTCTCGTTTATGTGTTCTTACTTCAGGGTTCCGTCGGCTTTCTGCTGGCGGCGCTTGGCATCCCAGTTGGGGTCGTGGCGCTTTTGCAGCTCGGTGGCGATGTCTTCTATTCGCAACCCCTTGCTGGTGAGGAGCACCAGCAGGTGGTAGAGCATGTCGCCGGCCTCGTAGACCAGCTGCTCGTTGGTGCCGTTGGTGGCCTCGATGACGGTCTCCAGCGCTTCCTCGCCCAGCTTCTGAGCCATCTTGTTCACACCGTCGCGGAAGAGGCGGGTGGTATAGCTTCCCTCGGGCATCTCCTCGTGCCGGCGCTCGATGAAGTCCTGTAGCTCGGAAAGGAAGGAGAGGGGGCTCTCCTGCAAGGAGGAGGCCGGCAGCCCGGTGTTGCTTTCGCCCCAGCAGGTGTCGGTGCCGGTGTGGCAGGTGGGGCCATGAGGAATGGCTTTCACCAGCAGGGTGTCGTTGTCGCAGTCGACGGCCATGCTGACCAGCTCCAGAAAGTTGCCACTGGTCTCGCCTTTTGTCCAAAGTGTCTGCCGGGTACGGCTCCAGAAGGTCACCTTGCCCGTCTGCTGCGTCTTCTCGTAGGCCTCCTTGTTCATGAAGCCCAG
Source organism: Prevotella sp. (assembly GCA_024697405.1). GTDB lineage: Bacteria > Bacteroidota > Bacteroidia > Bacteroidales > Bacteroidaceae > Prevotella. Next base: position 15,735 of record JAILFU010000027.1, on the reverse strand, counting down.
CATGAGCACGACACGGGTGTTGGCGTCTTGAATGATGGCAGGCACTAGGCCGCCCATTTTGTCGAAGTCTATATTCATTTGCGGTATTTCGTTTTTTTCAGGTTTGTCAGAGTCTTACGTTGATGCCTTCGTTGTGGAGGTACTGCTTCAGTTCGGGTACGGGTATCTCGCCGAAATGGAACACGCTGGCAGCCAGGGCGGCATCGGCATGGCCCAGCGTGAAGGCGTCGCGGAAATGCTCCTTGCAGCCTGCGCCGCCACTGGCGATGACGGGGATTGACAGTTCGCCGGCCAGCCGGGCGAGGGCTTCGTTGGCATAGCCGTTTTTCGTGCCGTCATGGTTCATGCTGGTGAACAGGATCTCGCCTGCTCCCCGCTCCTGGGCCTCATGCGCCCACTCAAAGAGTCCCCGCTCCGTGCGGTTGCGGCCGCCCTTGGTATAACAGTGCCATCCGTCGTCGTCGAGACGGGCGTCGATGGCTACGACGCATACCTGCGAGCCAAAGCGCGAGGCCGTCTGCGCTATCAGCTCAGGATGGCGAAGGGCTGCACTGTTCATGCTCACTTTGTCGGCTCCTGCATAGAGCAGACGCTCCACATCGGCCAGCTCGTTCACGCCGCCCCCCACGGTGAAGGGGATGTTGATTTCCCGGGCTACACGGCCCACCATCTCCGTGAACGTCTTCCGCCCCTCGAACGAGGCCGTGATGTCGAGGAACACCAGCTCGTCGGCGCCTGCTTCGCTGTAGACTTTGCCCAGTTCCACCGGGTCGCCCGCCGAGCGCAGGCTGACGAAGTTGATGCCCTTGACCGTCTCACCGTCTTTGACATCCAGACATGGTATGATGCGTTTTGCCAGACCCATGGTTGTTTGCGATTTATGTGTTTAAGTTCTTTGAATGAGCGATTTGCTATTGATGAGGGCAGCAAGGTCTATGCGACCTTCGTAAATGGCCTTGCCGAAGACGACTGCCGGGATGCCTGCCGCGTCGAGGGCCTCGATGTCGCCGATGGATGATACTCCGCCACTGGCGATGAGGTGCAGGGTGGGGTAGGCTGCCATCACCTGGCTGTAGAGGGGCGTGGCCGGTCCGGCCAGGGTGCCGTCCTTCGATATTTCGGTGCAGAGCACCTTCTTCACCCCCATGTCGATGTACTTCCTGAGGAAGGGCAGCAGCTCCTCTGCGGAGTCCTCCTTCCAGCCGTTGATGCTTATATGTCCGTTTCTGACATCAGCACCCAGAATCATGCGGTCGGCACCGTATTTGTCGAGCCATCGGCCAAAGAGCTCCGGCTGCGTCACGGCTACCGAGCCTACTGTCACCATTGCGGCTCCGCTGTCGAAAGCCTTTTCTATGTCATCGTCTGTCTTGATGCCACCGCCAAAGTCGATGACGAGGCTGGTCTCCGAAGCGATGCGCCGGAGCACCTCACAGTTGACAATGTGGCGCGACTTGGCTCCGTCGAGGTCTACGACATGCAGGCGCCGGAAACCGATGCGCTCGAAGTTCAGGGCCATCTCCAGCGGGTCGCCGTAGACGTTTTTCTGCCCGTAGTCGCCCTTTGTCAGGCGCACGCATTTTCCGTCGATGATGTCTATGGCAGGAATCAGTTCCATATTTTGATTTACATGTTAACGATGGTCAGTCGGTCAGTTCCAGGAAATTCCGCAGTATGCGCTCACCCACGCTACCGCTCTTTTCCGGGTGGAACTGTGTGGCAAAGAAGTTGTCCTTGTGCAGGGCAGCGCTATAGGGCAGGATATAGTCGGCCGTAGCTATCGTTTCCTGGCAGAGCGGGACATAGTAGCTGTGAACGAAGTAGACGTAGGGTGACTGGCTACTTGCCGGGCTGACGTTGTCCATCTGGCCGCCCAGTCCCTGGAACAGGGGCGTCTTCAGGTCGTAGAGGGCGTTCCACCCCATGCAGGGCACCTTCTCTTCGTGGCGAGTTGGCAGGAAACGCTTCACCTCTGCGTCGAAGATGCCCAGACAGTCTGTGTCTCCCTCCTCGGAATGGCGGCAAAGCAGCTGCTGTCCGATGCAGATACCCAGCACGGGCTGGGTGAGTGAGCGTATCACCTCGTCCAGACCATGCTCGTGCAAATAGGCCATCGCACCGCTGGCCTCACCCTGTCCGGGGAAGATGACACGGTCTGACGCTCTGAGCGCGCTGGCGTCGTCTGTCAGCCGGGGCTCCACTCCAAGCCTCATGAGTGCGTTCATCACGGAGAAGATATTTCCCGCGTTGTATTTTACCACTGCTACGTTCATTTCCTGTTCTTTTAACTCCTAATTCCTAACTCCTGATTAGCTGAAAATAATCGTCTTGTTCTTATAGGTCAGAATTTTTCTTTCAATATGTTTTGACACGGCATGCGAAAGCACAATTTTTTCCAAATCCTTGCCTTTCAAAACCAGGCTTTCGGGGGTGTCTTTGTGGGTGATGCGTGTCACATCCTGCTCAATGATGGGGCCGGCGTCGAGCTCTGCCGTCACATAGTGACTGGTGGCACCGATAATCTTCACACCGCGCTCGTAAGCCTGGTGATAGGGCTTGGCTCCAATGAAAGCAGGGAGGAACGAATGGTGGATGTTGATGATGTGGTGAGGGTACTCTGCAATCATTTCGTCGCTGATAATCTGCATGTAACGGGCCAGCACGATAAAGGAGATGTCCTCCTTCCTGAGCAACTCCATCTCGGCCTGTTCCACCTCGGCTTTGTTGGAATGGTCTTTCTTGATGCTCCAGACATGGTAGGGAATGCCAAATTGCTCGGCCACATAACGTAAGTCTTCGTGGTTGGAAACGATGCAGGGGATGTCGCAGTTGAACTCCCCGGCCTTCCACCGGGCCAGCAGGTCGTAGAGGCAATGGCTCATTTTTGACACGAAGATGGCCATGCGGGGACGCTTGTCGCTGTAGTAAAGACTGAATTTCATCTGGTAACGCTGGGCATAGAGCGTGGTGATATAGTCATAGAGCTTGTCGCGTGGAATCAGGAACCCTTCCAGTTCCCATTCTATACGCATGAAAAACATACCGTCTACCTTGTCCACATACTGGTCTAGATAGACAATGTTACCCTTATTGTCTGTAATAAATTTTGTAACCTCCGATATGATGCCTTGTTGGTCGGGGCAGTGAAGGAGCAAAATCGCTGTTCGTTTCATTCTTAATTTTTTGTTCCGTCTTATCTCATTTTTAGCGTGCAAAGATACAAAAAATCATGGTAAAACACGAAAATATGCACTTTTTTTTTCATTTTTGCAAAATTTCTGACAAAAACTCTTGATTATTAAAAAAAAATTCATAACTTTGCAGCTAACTTGAATCCTAAAACCTCAAAGTCTATGGCAAAGTATAATGTTACAGAGCGCAAAGAACGCGACGCTACCTACAGGCAGCTCGTCAGTCCTGCGTTGATGGATGACCTGAAGGAGAAGATACTAGATTTAGTAGTCATGCAGAAAAAGTATAAGGACAAGAACTATTCTGCGAAGAAACTGGCCACAGATTTGGGGACCAATACACGCTATGTCTCGGCTGTTGTCAATGTGCGTTTTCACATGAACTACACCTCGTTTGTCAACAAATACCGGATAGAGGAGGCCATGTCTATTCTCACAGACAAACGCTATCAGGACTTGCGTATCGAGGAGGTCAGCGATATGGTCGGTTTCGCCAACCGGCAGTCGTTCTACGCCTCGTTCTACAAGCTGATGGGCATCACCCCTAGGGAGTATCGCCAGCAGCATTCCTCTCCGAGAAGAAGATAAATGGACTCTTTTAACTATCTTGACGAGCGTTTTGCCGACTTGCAGCTGCTCCGTTATCGTCTTGAAGGATTTGAACAGCTCTCCTCCAGTCAGAAACGACTCGTATATTATCTGTCGAAGGCTACGCTCTACGGACGTGACATCACCTTCGACCAGTTTGGTGCGTACAATCTGCGTCTGCGGCGTGCTTTGGAGGCTGTCTATACCGACCCGAATATTTCACGGGATACGGCTGAGTTCCAGGCACTTGCCGTCTATCTGAAACGATTGTGGTTCTCCAGTGGCATTCATCACCACTATGGCTGTGAGAAGTTTGTGCCGGGCTTCTCGGAAGCGTTTCTACGTCATGCACTCCACACCGTCAATCCCGCAAGCTTGCCGCTCATGGAGGGGCAGACTTTGGATGACTTTTGCGAGGAGCTGTTCCCGGTCATCTTTCATCCTGAAGTGTTGCCTAAACGGGTGAATAAGGCCGATGGAGAAGATCTTGTGGTCACTTCGGCCTGCAATTTCTATCAGGGAGTCACCCAGCAGGAAGCAGAGCAATACTATGCAGAGAAAAAGGCTTCGGGGTCTCAGGTGGAGCCACCCTCCTATGGGCTGAACTCCACGCTGGTGAAGGATGCCGACGGCACTGTCAGGGAGGAGGTCTGGAAGGCAGACGGACGCTATGGCAAAGCTATCAGGAAGATTGTCTTCTGGCTGGAGAAAGCCCTTGAGGTAGCAGAGAACGATGCGCAGCATCAGGCCATAAGTCTGCTGATAAAGTATTATAATACAGGCGATTTACATACTTTCGATAAATATTCTATTCAATGGCTTCAGACGCTTGAGGGACAAGTGGATTTCATCAATGGCTTTATCGAAGTGTATGGCGACCCGTTGGGATTGAAAGGCACATGGGAGGGGCTTGTGGAGTATGTCGACGAGGAGGCTACGAAGCGCACCCGCATCATCAGCAGCCATGCGCAGTGGTTTGAAGACCACTCACCCGTTGACCCGTGCTTCCGAAAGCCACAGGTGAAAGGCGTGTCTGCCCGTGTCATCTGTGCAGCCATGCTAGGTGGAGAAGAGTACCCGTCCACAGCCATTGGCATCAATCTCCCCAATGCCGACTGGATTCGTGCCCGCTATGGCTCGAAAAGCATCACGATTAGCAATATTACAGATGCCTACAACAAGGCGGCAAAGGGAAACGGCTTCAAGGAAGAGTTTGTGAATGATGACTTAACGCTTTCGCTAATAAATAGTTATGGTGATGTATGCGACAATCTTCATACAGACCTGCATGAGTGCTTGGGGCATGGCAGCGGACAGCTGTTGCCCGGTGTAGATCCTGATGCGCTGAAAGCATACGGCAATACCATTGAAGAAGCCCGCGCTGACCTCTTTGCCCTCTACTATCTGGCCGACAGGAAACTGGTGGAGCTAGGACTATTGCCCGACGGGGATGCCTATAAGGCGGCCTACTATAGCTATATGATGAACGGCCTGATGACACAGCTAGTCCGTATAGAACCCGGGAAACAGCTGGAGGAGGCTCACATGCGCAACCGTGCCCTTATAGCCCATTGGTGTCTTGAAAAGGGCGACTGCATGCAGCTCGTCAGGCAGGAAGGGAAAACCTACCTGCGCATCACTTCCTATGAAGGGCTGCGAGGAGTGATTGCTCGCTTATTGGCTGAGGTGCAGCGCATCAAGAGCGAGGGCGACTATGGGGCCGCCCGCCAGCTGGTCGAACAGTATGCTGTTCATGTTGACCCTATCCTGCATGAGGAGGTGCTGGAACGCTACGAGAAGCTGAACCTTGCTCCTTACAAGGGTTTCATCAATCCTCGCCTGGTGCCTGTATATGATGCTGACGGTAACATTGCCGACATACACGTCGACTACTCTGAGAGCTATGAACAACAGATGCTGCGCTACAGCAAGGAATATGCTACGCTGATTTAGGATGATGACGGATTTGCAACAGAAAGTAAAGGATATTAAGCAGTCGTTCCGGCAGCAGATGGACGGGGCAGTGTCGCAGTCCATGCGCCAGAAAGGCGTAGACTATTCGCTGAACTGGGGCGTCACCCTGCCGCGCCTTCAGCAGATGGCCGGGGAAATCAAGTCTGAAACTACGGAACTGTATGACCTGGCTATTGCCCTGTGGAAGGAGAGCGTGCGTGAGTGCAAGATACTGGCCACTATGCTGATGCCCGCTGACGAGATACTTCCGGAAGTGGTGGACATCTGGATGGAGCAGACTACGACGGTGGAGCTGGCCGAGCAGGCTGCTTTCAATCTCTACCAGCACCTGCCCTTCGCGGCCGAGAAGGCTTTCCTTTGGTTGGCTTCGCCCGACGACCTGCCGCAGATTTGCGGCTACCATGTGTTGAGCCGGCTATTTGCCCGTGGGCAGGAGCCTAATGAACGGGGCATCAATGAGTTCCTCGACCAGGCTCTTTGTGCCCTGCAGAATCCCAGTCCCGTAGTGCGTAAGGCCGCCATGCAGGCAATAGTCCATTTCTCTGGTCTCGGCCTGGTGTATGAGCGGCTGGCCCGCTCGGCCATCCGTAGCATAGGACTAGACTTCTTGTAGCTCCTGCCGTAGGCATCTCATGAATGCTCTTGATATTTTCTTGTTGGCAGTTTCGCTGGCGATGGACTGCTTTACGGTGAGCATTGTCAGCGGTACCATTCTGCGAAAATGGCAGAATGATGTAATTCTGCGTATTGCCCTTCTGTTTGGTCTTTTTCAGGCGCTGATGCCGCTGGCCGGATGGCTGGCCATGCAGTTCTTTGCCGCCCGTGTCGAGGCTTATGGCCATGTCATTGCCTTTTTCCTGTTGCTGTTTATCGGCGGGCGGATGATATGGGAAAGCATCCGCTCCTCCCACGGGGAAGAAGCGGATGAGAAACAGCGGTCGGTCTTCTGTCCGGAGCGTCTGTCCACCCAGCTGCTGCTGGCGGTGGCCACCAGCATCGACGCCTTGGCCGTAGGCGTGTCGATGGCTGTCACAGGCTACGACACATGGTCTTCCCTTGGCCTGCCGTTGGCTGTCATCGGCCTGGTGTCGTTCTTCTTTGCCCTGTTGGGGCACTGGCTGGGCATCCGTTACGGACGTTCCGTGAGCAGGCGCTTAAAACCTGAAATGCTGGGCGGACTCATCCTCGTTGCCTTGGGAATAAAGATCTTGCTCCTATAGCCGGAGACGGAAGTCGAGACCAACCTGCAAGGGGTTGGCACGCTGGGCGAAGTAGCGAGTGCCGCCGGCGGCTGAGCTCTGCACGGCGAAGGTGTTATATTTCGTGTCGGTCAGGTTGCGGCCCCAGAGGCTCACCAGCACATGGCCAAAGTCATAGTCGGCATGGGTACCAAGGGTGGCATAGAATTTCTGGCTGTAAGTGTTTGCCTCGTCCCACCAGGTCTTGCCCTGCCCCGTGGCGTTGGCACCAATCGTGAAGTTGCCGATATGCCAGTCGGCCATCACGCTGAATGTGTGCTGCGGCACGAAAGGCACATAGTTGTCCTTGTAGTTGTCATACTCGTCAAACTTCGCATTTGTGAAGGCGTATGTCACGCCCCAGTCGAGGGCATTGTCGAGTGCCCGTCCACGCAGCGTCAGCTCAGCACCGCATGAGTGGCTTTTGCCGGCGTTGACCATGATACGGCCATAGTTGCTGTTAGGCTCCATGACGGAGAGCTGCTGGTTGCGGATCTGCATGTAGTAGAGCGCAAGGTCGGCGTGCAGCTTGCCGTCAAAGAGGTTCAGATGGGTGCCAAGCTCGTAGTTCCACGACTCTTCGGGCTTGTAGGCGATGGTCTGGTTGATATTATCGTAGTCTTGTGCGGTGTGTTCCACATCGTAGTCGCCGCGCATGGCATCCTGCTGATGGGCGTTGAGGTCGGTCTGGAGAATGTCGCTGAACATCTGTATGTTGTAGCCGCCAGCTCGGTAGCCCTTCGAGACGATGGCATAGATGTTGCCCAGTTGCTCGCTGAAGCTATAGGTGAGGCCGAACTTGGGCAGCAGCTGAGTGAAAGACTTCGAACGGCTGTCGACGACATGCGAAGTCAGATGGTAGGTGGCCTGTCGCTCGGCAGTGCCTCCCGTCATGTTCATATAGGCCAGGGCGTCGTAGGCAATCTTTACCTTGTCAACATTGAAGCGAAGGCCAAGGGTGAGCTTCAGACGGTCGGTGAGCAGCATATTCGACTCGTGATATGCGGCGAGGTTCAGCTGCGGCGTGTGGAAAGTCTCAGGTACAGCCATCTCGGCGCTCATGCTTACGCCTGAAAGTGCGGCATCGACAGCCTTCTGGGCAGCGGCGGCAGCTTGCTTCTCTGCCACCGGCTGAGGCATGCCCTGTGCTACCATTTGCTCAAGCATCTGTTGGTATATGCGCGGATACATGGAACCTTGCATGGCACCTTTCATGGCGTTGGTGATAGCATTGCTGATGGGGCCGGTAATGGCATCGCCGAACCAGACGGGCGCGTCGGTGCGCAGCCACTGATAGCTGCCGAAGAGTCCGCTGGCATGCTGCCAACGGTTGTTGTCGTGGGAGCGAAGCACGAACTCCTGCGTGAGGGCGTTCATCTTCTGCCGCTGCTCCAGGCGCAGGTAGTCGGGCACCATATAGTCCTGGTCCATCATCATGCGGTCTTGCAGGAACTGGTAGCTGGTGGTAGAGGTGAAGAGCAGACTGCCCATGTCGTAGCCGATGGAGAGACCCGTGTTCAGCATGTTGCGCTTGTAGCCGTTCATGATGGTTGTCGCAGGATTCTGGACGGTTTTGTTAGCAGGTACAATAGACGAACTGGTTGTCGACGGCAGATGTGGTATGGGAGAGAACTCGCCGTAGCCGAAGCCGTTTTGGTTCACCCACTGATAGTCGGCCGTCCAGTCGAACTTCAGCTTCTGCGTCGGCTCCCAGATGAGGCGAACCTTGCCACCGGCCTCCAGGCTCTTGTCGTTCTTCTCGTCGAACTGTGAGTTGTCAATAAAACCCTTCAAACCTGAGTAGAATCCGGCGACGGTGAAAGCGAGCTGCTCGCTAGGGCGGTGGTGATGGGCTACCTCCGCATTGCGCCACAGGCCCGTGCCAATGCCTAGATACACGTCTGTACCCTGATAGTTCATGGGGTTCTTAGAGTAGACACGCACCAGTCCGCCTTCAGTGTTCTGCCCATAGAGTGTTCCTTGTGGTCCGCGCATAATATCCACGCGGTCAAGCATATAGAAATGATTGTTAAAGGCAGACTTCGACATCAGCGGGATGTTGTCATAGTACACGCCCACCGCAGGGTTGTTGATGCGGGAGCCTATGCCGCGCACATACATCGACGATGTCAGGCGCGAGCCGTAGGCTGGCATGACGAACGACGGTACGTACTGCGACAGTTGGCTGAGGTCGCGCACGTTCAGCTGCTGAAGCTGTTCGCTGCCGAACACGTTGCTGCTCAGAGGCTGTAGGCGGAGGCGCACCTGCTCTTTGGGTTGTGAGATAACCACTACCTCGTCAAGGTCTATGACACGGGAGGTGTCGTTTGAAATGGTGTTTGCTGGAATAATGTCGGCAGTGACGCTGATCGTGGCGGCTGCCATGAGTGATAAAATGACTGTTCTTTTCATACGTTTGAATTTTGGGTGCAAAAGTAGTACTTTCTTTTCAAACGTGCAATCCCCATTTGTATGGATTTTTAGGTGTCAGCGTGAACTGCCAGAGGCGGAGGCACTGAAGCTCAACCGTGTCCATGCGTACACGCCGAGTGCGATGACCAGCAATGTCTGTACGGTGTGGACGATGAGTACGAAGTAGAGAGCCTGCTCATCCTGCACGCCATAGAGGATAAGCATGGTCTTTACCGCGAAGTGCCACGGTCCGGCGCCGTTGGGCGTGGGCACAATGACGGCGATGGAGCCGACGACAAAGGTCACCAGGGCGCAACCCAGCCCCAGGTGGGCGGTGAAGTCGAAGCAGAAGAAGGTGAGATAGTAGTGCAGGAAATAGCATAGCCAGATGCCCACCGTCATTAGCGAGAACAAAGGCAGGCTCCGTACTCGCCGCAGCGAGATGACACCCTGCCAGATGTCGCTCACGGTCGTGCGTACCTTATTATATATAGAGAGGTGGCGTAGCAGGATATGGAGCAGGATGGCCATTGCCACCAGACAGATGGCCGTGACCAGCCAGCCGGCCCAGGTGAAGCCGCTGAGAATTCCTCCGAGGTTCGTGCCCGTTTGGCGAAAGAAGGTGCCGAAGGTGCTCATCTCCAACAATAGGGTAGCCCCGACGATGACCAGCATAAGCAGCAGGTCGACCATGCGCTCGGTGACTACCGTCCCAAGTGCACGGGTGAAAGACACCCCTTCCCACCGTTTCAGCACGGCGCAACGGGTGAACTCGCCGATGCGAGGCACAACCAGCGAGGCGGCATAGCTTAGGAATATGGCATTCACGGCTATGCTGCTGCGGGTCTTCCCTGCGACGGGCTCCAGCGTCTGCCGCCAGCGCCAGCCTCGGAGTGCCTGTGCCAGGATGCCGAAGGGGAAGCTGAGCAGCATCCAGGTCCAGTCCATCTCATACAGCACCACTTGGCGAACCCGCTGGAAGTCGAAGCCACGATACATCCAGTAGAGGATAGCTCCGCCTAACAGCAGGGGCAGCAAAATCTTCACCGTGTTGCCCAAAAAGCCTTTTTTCGCTGAAAACATGGTGCAAAGGTACGAAAGAGTTTGGAAATCTCCAAACTTTTTCGTATCTTTGCAAGCGTTATGAAACAAGTAAGACCTAAAAAGAACCTGGGACAGCATTTCCTGACAGACCTGTCGATAGCCCGTCGGATTGCGGACACGGTGGATGCCTGCCCCGATTTACCTGTGCTGGAGGTAGGACCGGGCATGGGCGTGCTGACACAGTTCCTGGCTGAGAAGCCCCGTCCGCTGCGGGTGGTGGAAATCGACAAGGAGTCTGTAGAATATCTCTATGAGCATTTTCCCCGGCTGCACGATAATATTATTGGTGAGGATTTCCTGCGCATGGACTTGCACCGTCTTTTCGACGGTCGGCAGTTTGTGCTGACGGGCAACTATCCCTACGACATCTCCTCGCAGATTTTTTTCAAGATGCTCGACAACCGCGAGCTAATCCCCTGCTGTACAGGCATGATTCAGCATGAGGTAGCCCTGCGCATGGCTGCCCAGCCGGGCAACAAGCAGTATGGCATCCTGTCCGTGCTTATTCAGGCATGGTATGACGTGGAATACCTCTTCACCGTGGAGCCAGGTGTGTTCAACCCTCCACCCAAGGTGCAGAGCGCAGTCATCCGCATGACGCGCAATCAGGTGTCGGCTTTGGGCTGCGACGAGCAACTTTTCAAGCGTGTGGTGAAAACCACGTTCAACCAGCGGCGGAAGATGCTTCGCGTCAGCCTGCGTCAGCTGTTGCCGAACGCTCAATCCTCCGTATTCCATTCCCCGTTTGCTACCCTCCGGCCCGAACAACTCAGCATTCAGGAGTTTGTAGAGCTGACCAACTTGGTAGCCGCAGAACTGTCGGCGGAGTAGCAGTGCCCAAAAGTGGCTGTTTTCGTGCACAAACTGGTGTGCTCGCGCACATTTAGGTTGATTTGTGTCAATAATCACCGCTTTTTTGTTCAAAAAGGAACGAAAGATGATGCACGGATGCATTTTTCGTTGTACCTTTGCATCGTCAAAGAAACAAAGACACAAGAGATCTTCAATAGTTGTTAGTTATTAGGTAAGTTTAGATTGTTAGTTCAGTAGGTTTTTAGTTTTTAGGTAAAAAAGATTTGTTGTAAGGTAACAAGTTTTAGAGAAGGTTTTTAGTTATTAATATCGTTTTATGTGCCGCCCCAGTTGTGAAAACCAGGGCGGTACTTTTTTCTATGCTTTCAGCAGGCTCTTGTTCCAGTTGCCTTTCCACAGCCGGCTGAGGAAAATGATGCCGCGGAAGGTGAGCTCAATGGCCATAGCCGTCCATACGCCCTTCAGTCCGTATTCTTTTGACAGCCACCATGCCAGTGTCAGTCTGACGCCCCACATCGAAAGGAGGCTCATGACGGCAGGCTTCAGTGTGTCGCCGGCACCGACGAAGACTCCGTTACAAACGATGGCTGCTGCAAACATCGGCTCGGCGAAAGCTTCTATTCGCAGGGCGAAGGCTCCTTCGCTGACAATGCTGGCTACGGGTGACATCAGGCTCATCAGTTCGGGGGCAAAGATAAACATCAGCACTCCCATCATGGTCATCACGGCAATGCCCAGGCCGACGCTCATATAGGCGAAACTCCTCGTCAGCATTCGCTGGCCTGCGCCAATGCCCTGGCCTACCAGTGTGGTGGCAGCTTCGGCTATGCCATAGCCGGGCATGTAGCACAGACTCTCAACGGTGATGGCCAGCGAGTTGGCGGCGATGGCTACCGTACCCAGTGGTGCCACGATGATGGTGCTCACAATCTGCGCCCCGCCCATGAGCAGGTGCTGCAGCCCCATGGGCGCACCAATCTTGATGGCCGTGCCTACCACGTCGGCAGTGGGTCGGAAACTGCGAAGCTGAAAAAAGAAAGTTGAAAAGTGAAAGACATGCTTAGGCCTCTTGTCAGCTGTGACGTGTTGACGGCGCTTCTTGTAATCAGGCCTTTCATCTTTCAACTTTGATCTTTCAGTAAAAAGTCCCAGCATGTCTGAGCGGCAAAGCAGGAACCAAAGCATGAGCGAGGCAGTAATCAGCTCGGCCATGCCCGTGCCGTAGGCAGCTCCTGCTACGCCCAGGTTCATTAGATAGATAAAGATGTAGTTGAATGCCACGTCCATGCAGCACATCAGGATGTTCAGAGCCGAGGGCACCTTCATGTTGCCTGAGCATTTCAGCATCGACCCTGCCAGCCCTTCCATTTGGAAGAAGATGCCGAAGATGCCGATGTACATGAAATAGAGAGAGGCGTCGTGGGCGATGTCGGCAGAGCCGCCCAGCCAGTAGGGTAGGTAGTCGTGCACGGCGATGGCACTCAGCGAGAGGAAAAGGCTCCACAGGAAACAGCATACCAGCGCCTGCCTCAATACACGCCGTGCCCCTTCAAAGTCGTTGGCGCCGATGAAGTGGGCCACCTGCACGGAGAAGCCCATGTTCACCGCAGAGCCGAGACCGCCCATCAGCCACGTCGTGCTCTCCACCAGTCCGATGCTGGCAGTGGCTCTTGCACCCAGGTGGCCCACCATGGCAGCATCGATGAAGAACATCACCGTAGCGGAAATCTGTGCCAGTATAGAGGGAATAGAGAGCTGCACAATGAGCCGCATCTTCTCTTGGCGGGTCATTGTGCGCCCCTCTCGAATATATGATAGCAAGTCCGTTTTCATGATTATGCGTGCAAAGTTACGAAAAGTCGAGCGCAAAACAAAAGAAAGTCATTTCTTTTTTTTGCCGAGACGGAGTAAGTTCACCATCTTAATGGCAAAGTTACGAAAAAAGTTTGTAATGAAAGACGGATTTTGGAAGATTAACGCAATTCGACCTAAAATAAAGGCAATCAAGGGAAAAACGAGGAAGTTCAATTTGGGTCAAAAAGCAAATTGGGGAGGATTGGTGAAGCAGTTAGGTTTCTAATTCGTAACCCCAAAACTGGGTTCTGGTGCAGGTTAATCGACTAAGCAAATCTGGGCAGAATGGCGCACCTATAACCGCCTGTTCGCAGCCAGTTTCTTATTCCGCAAACTGCTATATTTTGCATAGCGATGGACGCCAAGAGAAATAATAGTTTTGCAGCCAAAATTAAAAAAGGAGTAAGAAGCATGAGAAGTACTTTTAACATTCTGTTCTATGTGAACAAGAGTAAGGAGAAGGGAGGGACCACGAGACTGAGTGTCTCGGGGAGGGTACCATGGTGTAGTGCCTGTGATGGGCAGGGTAACGATTAACGGAACGCAATCGCAGTTCAGTTGTAAGAAGACAATCCCGCTTGACATGTGGGACGTGAAGGGCAATTGTGCTAAGGGCCGTAGCAAGGAGGCATTGCAGATTAACCGCGAACTGAATAACATCAAGGCACAGATCATCAAACACTATCAGCATCTTTCGGATAGAGAGGCTTTCGTGACAGCTGAGATGGTGCGCAATTCTTATCAGGGCTTTGGTAGTGAGTATGAGACGCTGCTGAGTGCTTTCGACAAGGACATCGCCAATCAGAAGAAGCGTGTGGGCAAGGACAGATCAGCGAGCACTCTCTGGGCTATGGAGCGTTCGCGTAAGGATGTGGCAAATTTCATACAGTCTCATTATCGTCGCACGGATATGTCGATGCTGGAACTGACGCCTGAGTTTATCAAGGACTTTGCCGCCTACCTCAGTACAGACCGAGGACTGGCTAACGGTACTATCTGGCAGCGATGTATGTGGTTGAAAGGTGTCGTGATGAGGGCGCACTACAACGGCAAGATTCCTCGTAACCCATTTGCCCAGTTCCACATCAGCCCTAACTGCAAGGAGAGGGAGTTCCTGACCGAAGCCGAACTAAAGGCAGTCGTAACCCATGAGTTCGAGGATGAGAATCTTGCCTTTGTTCGTGACATTTTTGTATTCGCATGCTTCACCGCCCTCTCGTTCATCGACGTGAAGAACCTGACCACGGACAACATCGTGGACATCAACGGTGACAAGTGGATTATCAGCAAGCGTCACAAGACCAACATCCCCTTCCAGGTGAAGCTGATGGACGTACCTTTGCAGATCATCGACCGATACAAGCACTTACAGGAAGACAAGCTTGTATTCGGCAAGATGAACTACTGGTCGATGTGCAAGAAACTGAAAACGGTGATGACAGCCTGCGGCATTGAGAAAGCCATATCCTACCATTGTGGCCGCCACTCATTCGCAACCTTGGCGCTTTCAAAGGGTATGCCCATCGAGAGTGTTAGCCGTGTATTGGGACACACCAACATTGTGACTACCCAGATTTACGCAAAAATCACAAGCCAGAAACTTGACAACGACCTGACGATGCTCGGCAATAAACTCAATGCATCGTTCAAGGACATCAAGATGGCATAGATCACAGCGCTCCAAAGCCTTCAAAGCAGAAAGACGAATGATTAGCGAAGTCTGTCATCCGTCTTTCTGCGTTATATTCCCCCTACACACGAACTACTAACGGCTCATTCTTTTCCCTATCGTTTAAAAGCCGGATGATAGTAACTTTCCAGAACCCTCTCCAAATCACTCTCACGATAAAGGACCTTGCCACCTAATAATATATATGGTAGCACGCCATCATTACGGTATTCCTGTAGTGTTCGTCTGCTGACTTTTAGAATACTGGCCACCTCTCTGTCTGTCAGATAGCGTTCTCCATCTAACAACGGGCGATAATTGCCTATTACCTTCTTATAGAGGGCAAGAATCTCTTTCATGTTCTCTAATGCGTTCTTCACTCCAACGTTATGAGGCATTATTAGTTCGTTCATAGGCTGCTCATTTTGAGGTTATGCATCTTTCTATCCTTTTCCCTATCAGCCACAACATGAAGAATACTCTCCACATCCACAGGCTTATAATACAACTTGCGGTTGATTTGAGAATAGGCCAACGTCCCATTATCCCGTAAAGTCTGTAATGTTCTTGGACTGATGTTCAGCATCTGACATACGTCTTGGTTGTCAAGCCAATCGCCTAACCCTTTGTCATTGCCTCTACTGGCCATCTCCTTCATTTTTGTGACGAAACTGTTGAAGCTTGTCTGCAGTTCCTCGTAGGTACTGCGCTCAATTGAAATTACTTCCATGTTTGTTTAGTTTTTGAAATTTGCGGGCAAAGGTACATCATGTTTTCCATAAAGGCTCATTCTGAAAAATCCTTTCTGTGAAATAACATTTCAGGGAAACATAATTCTAATGTCTGCCGAGCTTGCTCATCAGAAAGCAGACAAGCATCTTTGTGTGGCACT
>JAILFU010000160.1 GCA_024697405.1 Prevotella sp. | reverse complement strand
ATAGGTCTTGAAAGCGAGCTACTTTAGTAGCTACAGGCTGAGACAACGACTTTGCCGTGTGTAACATGGGGAATGTTACATGCGGCAAAGTCTGTGGGAAGAGCAAGGTGGAAAATGGTGGCAGTATTTCTCCAAACGGCGTTAGTATTTTTCAAAATAGCGTTAGTATTTTCCCAAACGGCGTTAGTATTTTCCCAAACGGCGGCAGTATTTGGTCGGATTCTCTAGAGAATGGAGCGGGAAAGGCCGGTGGCAGATGCTGTAGCTACAGTGGTAGCGCGAAATGGAGGCTTGTAGCTACCGATAACGGTTTGCATTCCAGATGGTTAGATGCCAAGGTAGCGCCTGTAGCTCCTTTTTTTTCGTGCATATTACGCGCACGCGCGAGGCTGGTATATATAGTAATAGTAAATTGGTGGTGAAAAAGTTTGGAACTTTGGTTTTTTCTAACTTTGCAGCGGTCAGTAGAGACGCCACAATGTAGTGTCTCTACGCAAACGCCAAAATAACATTAGTTACATAGAAGTTGATTATTGGTTAAACGAAAGCAAACATGAATAATAACACCCTGTCCTTCCCTGTAAGGGCAGGGGTCAAGAGGGCGGCGGATCCTACTACCGGTAGAACGGTAACGGCTCGCTGGAGTGCGTCCAGAGCAGGGGCATCGCCTTCATCACCTACGGCCTGAACAACTACTAGCCCTTTAGGTTTACTGAAATATTGACATTGTTAAATCACATGTACGCCATAATATCATTATTTGCTTAATATTGATGGCCCTGTGTTGTACATCCTCGCCCAATCGGAATCTAGAAGTTATACAGGAGGATGAAGAAGAGACGGTAGATGACAATCAGAAAAAAAAGAGCCATAAAACTTTGCCATATAGTTTTTTTTGTGTAAATTTGCACGGGCAATCGCTTACTTATATGGCAGAGAAACGGAAATACGGCATAGGACGGCAGTGGTTCCCCGACTTCAAGGAGAACAACTGCGTGTATGTTGACAAGACGGCATACGTCTACAAGCTGGCGCATCACGGCGGCATCAACTTTTTTCTGAGCCGTCCTCGTCGCTTTGGCAAAAGCCTGCTGGTGAGCACTCTCCACGCCTACTTTGAGGGCAGGAAAGAGCAGTTTGAGGGGCTGGCCATTGAGCAGCTGGAGAAGGAATGGAAAAAGTACCCCGTCATCCATCTCGACCTCTCAATGGGCAAGTACTACGACGAGCCCAGCGTGCAGCAGATAGCGGGAGGACTGTTGGAAACATACGAAAAGGAATACGGCTTGCCCGTGCAAAAAGGGGAAAAGCTCAGCAAGCGCCTGAGAGACATCATCATGGAGGCCTACCATCGGTCAGGTCAGAAGGTGGTGATTCTTATAGATGAGTACGACGCTCCGATGCTCGACACGGTGCACAAGCCTGCATTGCAGGACATCCTGCGCGAGCATGTACGCGACCTGTTTTCTCCGCTGAAGGGACTGTCAGCGTACCTGCATTTCGTGTTCCTGACGGGCATTTCGAAGTTTTCACAGCTGTCTGTGTTCAGTGAGCTGAACAACCTCATTGAGCTGACCTACGACCCGGAGTACGAGGGCATCTGCGGCATCACGGAGGAGGAGCTGTTCACCACGCTGAAGCCCGATCTGGAGTGGCTCACTGAGAGCATGAACCGCTGGCGCCATCTGAACTGGACTTACGATGACTGCGTGCGTGAGGTGAAACGCATGTACGACGGTTACCATTTCTCTGCCCGCATGAGCGACATCTACAACCCCTGGAGTCTTTTCTATGCTTTCGACAAGGGCATGATAGACAACTACTGGTTCTCCACAGGCACACCGTCGTCGCTCATCAATCTGCTGCGTACGAAGCTACTACTGTTGCCGGAGCTGGAGGGACTGGAATGCGACATGGAGAAGTTCAGCGCCCCGACAGAGCGCATCACTGACCCCATCCCCGTGCTCTTCCAGAGCGGCTACCTCACATTGAAGGACTATAACTATCGTAGGAATGTTTTCACGTTGGGGTTTCCTAATGAGGAAGTGCGCGTGGGCTTTGGCCGGTCGCTCTACAACTATTATACAGAGCATTATGAGGGTAGCCGTGATCTCATGCTTCGTGCCTATTGGGATTTGTGTGACAAGAAAACCACCTTCGGGCAGTTCCTCGAATCAGTGCGCAAGTGGTATGCTGGCCTGCCCTACGACGTGACAGACAAAAATCAAAATGAACAGTTCTATCAGGCTCTTTTCTACGCCTTGCTCGTAGGCATGGGTGCCGATGTACATAGCGAAAGGCTACGGGTAGGCGAGCTTTGCTCGGGAATGGAGAAGACAAGCGACGGACGTATTGACATCTCACTGAAGATGCCCGATGCCATCTACATCCTTGAGTTCAAGTATGGCAAGACTGCACAGGAGGCTCTCGGCCAAATCCTGGCAAAGGACTATGCCGTGCGGTTTGCCGCCGACCCTCGGCCTGTCTGGGCCGTAGGGCTGAATGTCAGCGAGGACCGTCGCACTCTCGACAGCTACGACATCCTCCAAGTGAAGGTCTGATTTTTCGAGCTGAAAGTACTTATGACCATGAACAATTTCAATCTAAAGGCCCGGCTTTCCTGGCGCGACGCAGCCGTGCGCACGGGCTTCATTCTTGCGACGGTGGCCGCCATCGTGTGGTTTATGCCTCGCGACACGGGCTTCAACTTCAAGATAGAGAAAGATGCGCCCTGGCGCATGAGCGACCTGACGGCGATGTTCGACTTCCCCGTCTACAAGAGCAAGGACATGCTGGACAAGGAGCGCACGGAGGCGCTGAAGGACTTTCGCCCCTACTACACCTACAACGAGGGCATGGCCCGTCGGCAGACGGCGCTGTTCCGCCAGCAGCTGGACAGCATGCGGCTCTTTGGCGCCGGCCAGCTGAGGATTGTGGTGAGCAACCGGCTGAGTGCGCTCTATAGTCAAGGCATCATCGACACGAAGGACCCGCTGCGGGGCGACACCTCGCAGGTGGTATGGCGTGTGACCGGCGAGACGGCCGTACCCTTTGCCGTCAGTCAGGCGCTGACGCCGAAGCAGGCCTACGAGATGCTGATTGAGGACAACGCCCTGCACAGCTATGAGGACATCCTGAAGGACATCAACCTGAACGAGTTCATCGTGCCCAACCTCACCTACGACAGTGTGCACAGCAAGACAGCGCGCGAGGAAATCATCCGCAGCGTGGCCCCCATCCGCAAGCTGGTGCAGCGCGGTCAGAAGATTATCAGCCGGGGCGACATCGTCGACGACGATACCTATCAGGTGCTGCTGTCCTACAAGCAGGAGAACGACGTGCGGCAGGATTCGAACGGCAACGGGCTGACCTTGGCCGGCCGGGCGCTCTATGTGTTCATCTTCATCCTGCTGTTCACCATCTATCTGGGCACCTACCGCCAGGACTACTTCAGCCGCATCCGCCCGGCCTGCATGCTCTATGCCCTCATCATCGTCTTCACCCTGCTGGTCTCCATCCTCGTAGGCCATACGCTGCTGCATGTCTACATCCTGCCTTTTGCCATCGTGCCCATCTTCGTGCGTGTGTTCATGGACTCGCGTACCGCCTTCGTGACCCATGTCACGGTGGTGCTCATCTGTGCCTCCATCCTGCAGTATCCGCTGGAGTTCATCGCCGTGGAGACGGTGGGCGGCATCGCCGCCATCTTCTCGCTGCGCGAGCTGAGCAGCCGCTCGCAGCTGTTCTGGACGGCCGTCATCTTCATGGTGGCATCCATGGCTACCTGCTTTGCCCTCTACCTCATCCGCAGGGGAGACCTCACGTCGTTTGACCCCTCCAACTACACTTACCTGTTCATCTGCAGCCTCATCGTCTTCTGTTCCTACCCGCTGCTCTATGTCGTGGAGAAGACGTTCGGCTTCGTGAGCGACATCACGCTGGTGGAGCTGTCGAACACCAACCGCGAAATCCTGCGCCGCATGAGCGAGGAGGCGCCGGGCACCTTCAACCACTCCATACAGGTGGGCAACCTGGCGGCTGAGATTGCCCGAAAGATCGACGGCAACGCGCAGCTGGTGCGTACCGGTGCCCTCTACCACGACATCGGAAAGATACAGAATCCCATTTACTACACCGAGAACCAGTCGGGCGGTATCTCGCCCCACGAGCACCTCTCCTACATAGAGAGTGCCCAGTACATCATAGGCCATGTCACCGAGGGGCTGAAGCTGGCCAGCAAGTACAACCTGCCCCGGCAGATACGCGACCTCATCGCCACCCACCACGGACAGGGCAAGGCCAAGTATTTCTACATTAAATATAAGAACGAGCATCCCGATGAGCCTGTCGACGACCTGCTCTTCACCTACCCCGGTCCCAACCCCTTCACCAAGGAGCAAGCCATCCTGATGATGGCCGACGCCGTGGAGGCCGCCTCGCGCTCGCTGCCCGACTATACCGAGCAGTCGATTCGCAACCTGGTGGACCGCATCATCGACAGCCAGGTGCAGGAAGGCTACTTCCGCGAGTGCCCCATCACCTTCCGCGACATCCAGTATGCCAAGACCGTGCTCATCGAGAAGCTGAAGACCATCTACCACACCCGCATCAGCTACCCGGAGGAGAAGAAGTAAATGACGGGGAATAAAATGAAGTAAAGAAAATGGGAGCGCATAACGACAAACTACAATAATTATGGAGCAAACAATAACCATTCGTTGCAAGAACAACGGACAGACTCTGGAGGTGCCTATGGGCAGCAGGCTGGAAGATGTCTATGCCCTGACAGGACTGCAGATGACGAACCCTCCGGTCATAGCCAAGGTGAACAACAAGGTGGAGGGCATGCACTTCCGCCTGTACAAGCAGAAGGACGTCGAGTTCTTCGACGTGACGTCGTCCAGCGGACGGCGCACCTATACGCGCTCCCTGTTCTTCGTGCTGTGCAAGGCTGCCCATGAGCTGTGGAAGG
Source organism: Prevotella sp. (assembly GCA_024697405.1). GTDB lineage: Bacteria > Bacteroidota > Bacteroidia > Bacteroidales > Bacteroidaceae > Prevotella. Next base: position 20,650 of record JAILFU010000160.1, on the reverse strand, counting down.
AATGCCGGGTGACCATCGACATCCCCGTGTCGAACGGCTACTACGTCGACCTTCAGCTGGGACGGCCGGTGACGCTCGACGACGTGGGCCTGCTGCGCCGCCGCATGCAGGAGATCATCAACCAGGCATTGCCCATCCGCCGCCATGAGACGACGACCGAGGAGGCCATCCGCATCTTCACGGAAGGGGACTCGCCCTCGAAGGTGAAGCTGCTGCAGAGTCAGGGCTCGCTCTACACCACCTATTACAGCCTGGACGGCTACGTGGACTATTTCTACGGCGCCATGCTCACCAATACCAGCCAGATCTACCTCTTCGGCCTGGAGAAATACTACGACGGCCTGCTCTTGCGCCTGCCTTCCTACGAGAACCCGCAGGAGCTGGGCGAGCTAGTGATGCAGGACAGGATGTTCGGCATCTTCAAGGAGCACCACCGCTGGCAGGACATCCTGAAACTGCGCACCGTGGGCGACCTGAACGATGCCATCGACAAGGGCTATTCCTCGCAGCTCATCCAGGTGAGCGAAGGTCTGCAGGAGAAGAAAATCTCGCAGATTGCCGACGACATTGCCCGCCGCAAGGGCATACGGCTGGTGCTCATCGCCGGGCCGTCGTCGTCGGGCAAGACCACCACATGCAAGCGCCTCAGCGTGCAGCTGGCCGTGAACAGCATCTTCCCGATGAACATCTCGCTCGACGACTACTTCGTCGACCGTGAGAAGACGCCGCGCGATGCCTCGGGCGACTACGACTTCGAGCATCTCCACGCCCTGAACCTCGACCTGTTCAACGAGCAGCTCAACGCCCTCTTCCGTGGCGAGGAGGTGGAGCTGCCGCGCTATGACTTCGCCACAGGCCGCAGTATGATGAGCGGGAAGAAGATGCGGCTGCCCGACAATGCCGTGCTCGTGGTCGAGGGCATCCACGCCCTGAACCCGGAGCTGACGTCGCAGATACCGCCGGAATACATCTACCGCGTCTATGCCTCGGCACTGACCACGCTGCTGCTCGACAATCACAACTATGTGCCCACCACCGACAACCGCCTGCTGCGACGCATCATCCGCGACCATAAGTACCGCGCCGTCTCTGCCCAGCAGACCATACACCGCTGGCCCTCCGTGCGCAATGGCGAGAACCGCTGGATATTCCCCTTTCAGGAGCATGCCGATGCCATGTTCAACACGGCCATGCTCTTCGAGCTGGCGGTCCTCAAGCGCCAGGCAGAGCCGCTGCTGGAGCAGGTGCCCGAGAACTGTCCCGAGTATTCCGAGGCCTACCGCCTGCTGAAGTTCCTCCGCTACATCCGCCCCATTCCCGAAGACCAGATCCCCCCCACCTCGCTGCTGCGCGAGTTTTTGGGAGGCTCGTCGTTTAAATATTAATCGGGATCTCGAAATCTCGAAATGCCGAAATCTCGAAACATCGAAATGCCGAAATCTCGAAATCTCGAAATCTCGAAATCTCGAAACATCGAAATCCCGAAATCCCGAAACATCGAAATATCGAAAAATCTTAAAATTAAAAAATTATGCTCATTCTTTTCAAGCTCCTCGGTTCCCTCGCTCTGCTCATGTTCGGCATGAAGTCGATGAGCGACGCCCTTCAGAAGATGGCCGGCCCGCAGCTGCGCCATGTGCTGGGTGCCATGACCACCAACCGTTTTACTGGCATGCTGACAGGTACGCTCGTCACGGCCAGCGTGCAAAGTTCCACCGCCACTACTGTGCTGACGGTATCGTTTGTCAATGCCGGCCTGCTCACCCTGGCACAGGCCATCAGCGTCATCATGGGTGCAAACATCGGCACCACGCTGACGGCATGGATCATAGCGCTGGGGCAGTCTATCGACATCAGCATCGTCTCCTATGTGGGATTCTTTGCCGGCATCATCCTTATCTACATGAAGAAGCACCGCTACATCGGCGACTTCCTCTTCGGCCTCGGACTGCTGCTGCTGGGACTGACCACCCTGCGCATGACGGGCAATGAGATGGACTTGGGCCACAACCCCACGGTGTTGAGCTTCTTCCAGTCGTTCGACCCCGACTCCTTCTGGACCACGCTGATATTCTTGCTCCTGGGTGGTGTGCTGACATTCTGCGTGCAGTCGTCGGCTGCCGTCATGGCCATCACCATGCTGCTCTGCGGCTCGGGAGCCATGCCCATCTATCAAGGTATCGCGCTGGTGCTGGGCGAGAACATCGGCACCACTATTACGTCGAACCTCGCCGCCCTCTCGGCCAACACGCAGGCCCGCCGCGCTGCCCTGGCCCACATGTTCTTCAACGTCTTTGGCGTGCTGTGGATTCTGCTCCTGTTCCGCTGGTTCATCGACGGCGTGGTATGGACAGTGGACTATGTCGGTTCCAATCTGCTAGGTCAGGACATGGCCAACATGAGCACCCAGTCGAGGCTGACCTTCACCCTGGCCGCCTTCCACACGGGCTTCAACGTCATCAACGCCAGCATACTCATCTGGTTCATACCGCAGATAGAGAAGTTCGTCTGCTGGGTCATTAAGTCGAAGAAGGTCGACGAGGAGGAGGACTTCCGCCTGCACTTCATCACTGCCGGCTTCATGAAGACCCCCGAGCTCTCGGTGCTCGAGGCCCAGAAGGAGATACAGTCGTTCTCCGAGCGCATGCAGCGCATGTTTGGCATGGTGCAGGAGCTGCTCAACGAGTCGTCGTCGCTCACGGGCAAGAAGCAGGACGACCAGAAGTTCAACACCCTCTACTCGCGTATAGAGAAATATGAGGGCATCAGCGACAACATGGAGCTGGAGATTGCCAAATACCTGGAGCAGGTGAGCGACGCCCATCTCTCCGACGAGACGAAGGCGAAGATACGCGCCATGCTGCGTGAGATCAGCGAGCTGGAGAGCATCGGCGACGCCTGCTTCAACATGGCCCGCACCATCAACCGCAAGTACACCCAGAAGCAGGACCACTTCACCGAGAACCAGTACAGCCACCTCCACCAGATGATGGGGCTCACGGAGAATGCCCTCCAGCAGATGAACCTGCTCATGGGCGGGCGCAAGGAGAGCTTCGACGTGAACCGCACGTTCAACATAGAGAACGAAATCAACAACTTCCGCAACCAGCTGAAGGCGCAGAACATCATCGACATCAACAATCATGCCTACACCTACGCCGAGGGTACCGTCTACATGGACCTCATCAGCGAATGCGAGAAGCTGGGTGACTATGTGGTGAACGTGGTCGAGGCTCGCATGGGCACCCGTCAGCGTGAAGCCTGAACAGCCAACGAATAAAAACGAAGACCAGAACGATGAAAAGAATCATTTTCTCCATGCTTGTCCTGCTGACCGCAGGATGGAATGCCGCTGCCATGAACCATGCCGACAGCGGCGAGAACCTGTCGTCGGGAAGCCTGCTGTGGCTCCGCCTGGAAACCGTCAGCACCCCGGCCGCCATTACAGGCGTCAAGGGAACGGCCATGACCGAGCTGCAGACCTACTGGAAGGGAGGCCCCGTCACCCTGAAACGGCAGAAGGGCCTCTCGCCCGAGGCCTACACCATCAAGAGCCAGGACGGAAAGACCGTCATTGCCGCCGGTGGCGATGCAGGCCTGCTCTACGGAGCCTACCACCTGTTGCGCCTGCAACAGACGGGGCAGCCCATCGGCACCCTCGACATCAGCGAGCAGCCTTTCTTCGACCTGCGCATCCTCAACCACTGGGACAACCCCAACGGCACCGTGGAGCGCGGCTTTGCCGGGCGGAGCATCTTCCTCAGTCCTGACCCCGTGCGCATGAAGATTTACGGACGTGCCAATGCCTCCGTGGGCATCAACGGCACCGTGCTCAACAATGTGAACGCCAAGCCTGAGGCCCTGTCCGCCGAGAGCCTGCAGAAAGCCAAGAGCATTGCCGACCAGCTGCGGCCCTATGGCATCCGCGTCTATCTCTCCATCAACTTCGCCTCCCCCATCAGGCTGGGCGGACTGGAGACTGCCGACCCCCTCAACGCCCAGGTCATCGGCTGGTGGAAAGACAAGGTGAACGAAATCTACCGGCTCATCCCCGATTTCGGCGGCTTCCTCGTGAAGGCCAATTCCGAGGGCGAGCCGGGGCCGCAGGACTTCGGACGCTCCCATGCCGACGGGGCCAACATGCTGGCCGCCGCCCTGCGCCCCCACAAGGGCATCGTCATGTGGCGTGCCTTCGTCTATGCCCCCCAGAGTAGCGACCGTGCCAACCAGGCCTACGAGGAGTTCATGCCTCTCGACGGCCAGTTTGCCGATAATGTCATCATCCAGGTCAAGAACGGCCCCGTCGACTTCCAGCCCCGCGAGCCCTACAGCCCCCAGTTCACCGCCATGCAGCATACGCCGATGATGGTGGAGTTCCAGCTTACGCAGGAGTATCTCGGCGCTGCCAACCACCTGGTCTATCTCGCCCCCATGTGGCAGGAGTTCTTCTCGCTGGTGAAGCCCGCCAGCCTGAAGGCGATGGCCGGCGTGGCCAACATCGGCGACGACGCCAACTGGTGCGGCCACCATTTCGCCCAGGCCAACTGGTACGCCTTCGGCCGCCAGGCCTGGAACCCCTCGCTGTCGCCCAAGGAGATAGCTGCCGAATGGCTGGCGCAGACCTTCAGCCTGTCGTCGACAGCAGCAAACTCCCAGCGCTCAGCGCTCAGCGCCCAGATGCTCCAGGTCATGCTCGACAGCCGCGAGGCCTGCGTCAGCTACATGATGCCGCTCGGCCTCCATCACATCTTTGCCGGAAACCACCACTACGGCCCGGAGCCTTGGTACAGCCCGCGCGGCGTGAGAAAAGACTGGACTCCGCCCTACTACCACCGTGCCGACTCCGTGGGACTGGGCTTCGACCGCACGCTGACCGGCTCGGCCAATGTCCGCCAGTATCCTGAGGCCCTCTGCCGTCTCTACAACGACATCAGCACCTGCCCCGAGAACCTCATCACATGGTTCCACCATGTGCCCTGGGATTATCGCATGAAGAGCGGCCGCACCTTCTGGGACGAGCTGTGCCACAAGTACGACGAGGGCCTGCGCCAGGCGCGTCACTTCCTGGCCGTCTGGGATGCCTTGCAGCCCTACGTCGACAGCCAGCGTTTCGACGAGGTGCAGCGCAAGCTCCGCATTCAGGCCCGCGATGCCGAGTGGTGGCGCGATGCCTGCCTGCTCTATTTCCAGACCTTCTCCCGCCGCCCCATTCCGCAGGACATGGAGCATCCCGTCCATAACCTCGACGAGATGATGAAGTTCAGGATTCCCATCACCAACTACGAGAACCCCGAGAGCGGATACACCAAGTGATGCCCGAAAAGATGTCGCCGGAAGAGGCCCGCCTGTTCCGCGACGACGTGCTCAACATCGTCAGTCAGATTCCCAGCGGCCAGGTCACCACATACGGCCATATCGCCGCATGGGCTGGCTGGCCGAGCCATGCCCGCATGGTGGGGCGCACGCTCAGGTACACACCAGGTGCCGAGGCCCTGCCCTGCCACCGGGTGGTCAACAAAGAGGGTCGCACGGCTCCCGGATGGAGCCGCCAGCGCACCTTGCTGGAGGAAGAGGGTGTCCGCTTCAAGTCCAACGGCCATGTGGACATGGCCCGCCATCTGTGGGAGCCTTCAGTCGACTAGCGACAGGAGCAGCCTCCCGTATGCCTCCACCTTCTTGTCGAATGCCAGCGGATAGGCGCGCGAGGAGGAGGGCAGGCGGTGGAGGAAGATTTGTCTGCCGTCGGTGTTGAATGTGTCGGGGATGTTGACCGACGAGCCCACCTTTGGCAGCGCAGGGATGTGGAGCGTGGCGCAGAGGGTTTCCGTGGCTTTCTCCCCAGTAGTGACGATGGCCTTCAGGTGTGGCAGCTTCTGGAGCAGTGCGCGGATGTCGGTCGGCTCCACCACCTCCAGGAACTTGTCGGAAGCGTTGTCCTGCAGGCGGCGCACGGCTGTGGAGGTGTCGAAGAAGGCGATGCCCTTTTGCTGGCAGAAGGCAACGATGTCTTCCGTCTTGAAGCGCTTGGCTTCAAGGTCTACGAAGTGGTTTTTGTCGCCGAAGAACACCTGTCCCTCGATGCGCCAGTGGTCGTTGATGAAGTTCGGGTAATAGAAATCTGTGCACCATCGCTTGCGCTGCGGGGGGAAACTGCCCAGGAAGAGCACCGTGGCGTTTTCCGGCAGGAAGGGGCGCAGCGGATGATATTCCACGCCGTCCTTGCTGCGGGCTATGTTCTCAGTGTTCAGCCAGGAAGTCATGTCTTATTCTGCCACGGTGGTCTCAGTGCGCTGGTCGGCGGCGATTTCCCGCGCTGCGGCATAGTCGTCGAAGCTGACGGGACGCAGGGTGAAGTCGGGAGTGTTGAAGGAATAGAGGCTCTCGCCGTAGTAGCGGCGGGGGTTCCGCTGTGGCAGGAGGAAGGGCTTGGTGGCCGTGCCGTCGGGGCCTATGGAGGCCAGGTAGAGGTGGCTGTATAGGCCGTCGCCCCGCCGCGAGGTGAATACCACCCAGCGGGAGTCCTTCGACCAGTTGTGGAAGGAGTCGGCGCGGGGGCTGTTCAGCTCGTCCAGGGGGCGCGCCTCCATGGTCTGCAGGTCCATCAGCCACTGGTCGCTCTCTTCGTGCCAGATGCTGAAGTAGCCATAGTCCATGAGGGTGAACAGCAGGAAGCGGCCGTCGTAGCTGGGGCGTGGCCAGGTGAGGCTCTTCCCCTGGGCGGCGGCGTTGAAGAGCGTGTCCACATGGTCGCCGAAGTGTCCGCTCTCAGGGTCGAAGCCGATGCAGCACAGGTTGTACTGCTCGTCCTTGAAATGGATGGGATAGTCCTGCTGGCGGCAGGTGATGAAGTAGAGCGTACGGCCGTCTGGCGAGAAGACGGGCGTGTTCTCCGACCAGTCGGGGGTGCTGAGCAGCGAGTCGGTCAGGATTTCGTGAGTGGCGGGGCGGTAGACGAGGACGTCGCTCTTGAGGTCGAACACCTCGATGCGCTCGTCCTTCACCACATGAAAGCCCTGGCGCGTCTGGTTGGTGCTGAAGGCGCAGTAGCTGCCCGAGGGGTGCCAGTAGGGGTAGACCATCGCGCCGCCCAGCTGCTCGTTGCTGGCTTTCAGCCATTCGCGCCGCCCGTCGGTCTGCACCATCGTTGCGCCGTGGTCGCCGCGCACATGGAAGACGAAGCGTTCGGGGTCGGTCTGATGGCTGGTGTGGCAGTTCACGCACATGCCCGGCACGTGGGTATTCTCCATGATGGCCTCTTCCTCGAAGTTGGCCAGGCAGCGCTGGTAGAGGCCCATGTGGCTGAACACCTCGTAGCCCGGGGCTATGCGGCGGTAGGTCAGTCCCCAGGCGTCGAGCTTATGCGGGCTGACGTGGATGGGAAAGTCGCGCCACTGTGTCCACCGCCCGTCTTTCTTCGTGCTGACGGTGACGGTAAGGTCGGCACCGAGGTTCTGGCCGACCAGCGCACGCCAGTCGTCCTCGTCGAACTGTGCGCAGTCGGCGCCGTTGGCATGCACCTCCCCGCCCTTCGTGCCGCGCACCACGACGTCGATGCGGTCGAAGCCGTCGTCGGCCATGCCGAAGTTCAGCGGGGCGATGCCCTCGGGGATGGTGACGCCGGCATAGTCGGGCCAGATGTCGGGCTGCGCATCGGCCTTCACGGCATTCTCAGGCCTGTCGGCACAGGAGGCGGTCAATAAACCATAAGAGACAAAAACTATAAGATGAAGGCCGAAGGCCAGTGCTGCGCCAAGCAAACTGCTGCGCCTACCGGCCTGCTCTTTCAGCCGGGTCACCGTCCTTCCGCCTTTCACTGCGGTAGCAAATTTTCCATTATTCATTCTTCATTCTTCACTCTGGGTCGCGGCTGCTGCCCGTCATTGGCAGGGTAGCGCGGGCGTTGCCGCCACTGCTGCTGCCGAAGTAGATGTAGAGCGCCTCAATGGCGTCGGCCGGCTTGGTGCCGTAGTAGAAGGTAAGGGTCTTGTTGTCGTCGCTGCCGCTCAGCAGGGCGTAGGGCTCTGCAGCCATGGCCTTCAGTGAACTGAGCAAGATAACGCTCAAAAACAGGAATATTTTTTTCATAGCTCTTTTCCCGTGCCTCCTTACTCCCTGATTCGGCCTCTAAGCTACTGGTGTTATTTTCTTGACGGCTGCCTCGGAAGGGGTGGAAGCTATGCTCCTGGCAAGAGGAGTAAACGCCCTTTGAAGGGGTAGCCAGCTCTGTGAGCCGATGCAAAGATACAAAAGAAAAATGATACCGCCAAATGTTTTGGAGGAAAAAGAGTCTTTTTCACAGATAATTGCCCCACGCGAATGGGACGTAACGCTCTTTTACATATAATTGTCTGCGACGCTACGTGTAATCGGCTTGCCGCTTCGCCCGTCGAAGAATATTCGTAAATGAGGCGTAAATCATTTTTTACATATAATTGCCATGTAATCACCCGTTAATTTTGACAACGATAGAGCTGTTGCCCTTTAAAAAGACCGTAACTGTCAGAGGAACAAGCCGGATGGCACTCCCCTCTTGAACCCTGCCCTTACGGGGAGGGGCAGGGGTGGGGTCTGTAACTATTTCCACTGAGGATACACAGACGATAAGAGATTCGTTGAGGATATTAGAGACCCCACCCCTGCCCCTCCCCTTGAAGGGAGGGGAAAGGCTACGGGTAGGCGACCTCTGGTCGGGAATGCGGCTACCGCCGGAGAAGGATTCCTGGGCCAACTGCTATATCATTGCCAAACAAAAACCCCCAAGCTCCTGCCTGCTGGGTTGCGAGGCAAGAGCTTGGGGGAGTATTTCCCTTTCGTCTGTTCAGACCCCCCCGGCCCCTCGCTCGGCTTTCTTGCCTTGCAAGCGACCAAGGTCGAGCGGCCGCTTGGCTCGTCCAAGGACTTAGGGGGCTTAAGGGCTACTAAAGCAGTTCAGCGGGGTAGACGGGCATGGCGCCATTCTGTGTGCAGACGTAGGCGGAGACCTGTACTGCGATGCGGTGGGCTTCGGGAACAGACTTGCCGTTGAGGATGCTGCCCACGAAGGAGCCTGTGAAGGAGTCGCCAGCTCCGACGGTGTCGGCCACCTTCACCTTCGGGGTCTCCTGGAAGGAGACATGCCCTGGTGTGAAGACATAGGAGCCATTGGTTCCGCAGGTGAGCACGAGCATGTCGAGGTTGTACTTTCCGAGGATGAGCCAGCACTTGTTCTCGATGTCGAGGCCGGGATAGCCGAACATGCGGCCGATGAGCACCAGCTCCTCGTCGTTGATCTTCAGGATGTTGCAACGCTGGAAGGACTCCTTGAGAATTTCCTTCGTGTAGAACTGCTGGCGCAGGTTGATGTCGAAAATCTTCAGACAGTCGGCGGGTGTGGCGTCGAGGAACTTCTGTATGGTCTCGCGGCTGACGACGTTGCGCTGTGCCAGGGAGCCGAAGCAGACGGCGCGGCAGTTGCGGGCGACTGCAGCAATGTCGTCGTTGAAGGGGATGTTGTCCCAAGCCACATTTTCCTTGATGTCGTAGGTGGGTATGCCCTGCTCGTCGAGCTGCACCTGGACAGTGCCCGTGGGATAGGGCACGCGGGGCAGGAGGTCGTTCAGACTGTGCTCCTTGAGGGCCTCGACGGTCTCGTCGGCCAGTTTGTCTTCACCGAGTGCGCTGACGGCAATGGTATTGTTCATACCAAGGAACTGCCCGGCATGATAGGCGAAGTTGGCGGGTGCGCCACCCAGTTTCTTACCTTCGGGAAGTACATCCCAGAGGACTTCTCCGAGTCCTACTACATAACGCTTGTTCATCATATTCTATGCGGTTTTTAATTGACGGATATACGTAAAGAGATAGACGACGCCGACGGCCATGACCAGCACGGCTCCGGCCTGTCCCATGACATCGCTCAGCAGACCCATGAAGAGGGGGAAGACGGTGCCGCCGAAGAGACCCATGATCATCAGGCCCGACACCTCGTTCTGCTTGGCGGGCATGGACTCGAGGGCGGTGGCGAAGCACATGGAGAAGACGTTGGAGTTGCCGTAGCCCACGAGGGCGATGGCAGCATAGAGCACCCATTTCTCCGTGCCGAAGAACAGTCCGCACATCGACAGGGCCATCATCACCACACTGATGATGAAGAATGTGCGCATCTTCAGCACACGCAGGAAGAATGAGCCAGTCAAGCAGCCAATGGTGCGGAAGATGAAGTAGAGCGAGGTGGCAAAGGCTGCCTCGTTGAGCGTCATGCCCAAGCGCTCCATGAGGATTTTGGGTGCGGTGGTGTTCGTACCCACGTCGATGCCCACGTGGCACATGATGCCGAGGAACGACAGCAGGACGATGGGCGTGCCCAGGAGCTTGAAGCACTCCACAAACGTGGAGGGCTTGCCCTCGACGGGCGGCTCCTCAATGGGTGTGACGAAGAGCAGGATGGTGGAGAGGATGCCTACTACGAGGAAGATGGCAAAGAGCACACGCCAGTTCAGGCCGAACTCGGGAATGACCATCGTGGCACCCCACATGGCGAGATAGGGGGCTGAGAACGAGGCGATGGCCTTGATGAACTGTCCGAAGGTGAGCGTCGACGCCAGGTTGCCGCCGCCCATCACGGTGGACACCAGCGGGTTGAGCGATGTCTGCATCAGGGCGTTGCCGATGCCCAGCAGCGAGAAGGCGACAAGCATGATGCCGAACGACTCGCCGAACAGCGGGAGCAGCAGCGACACGACGGTCACCGCCAGAGAGAGCAGCACGGTCTTCTTACGGCCAATCTTGTTCATCAGCATGCCCGTGGGAACGCTGAAGATGAGGAACCAGAAGAACACCAGCGAGGGGAACACGTTGGCCACGGAGTCGCTCAGCGCCAGGTCGGCCTTTACATAGTTGGAGGCGATGCCCACCAAGTCCACGAAGCCCATGCAGAAGAAGCAGAGCATCACAGGAATGAGATAGATGGATTTATTCTTCATTTTTGTTTCATGCCCCCTAAGTGAGGGGGTTGGGGGTCTGAACAAGCGTTCATTAGCACCGTTATGTTAATAATTATTTTATTTAAGTTTCACTAGTTCTGTTTTTACCACAGATTACACAGATTTCACAGATTTTTGCTGCGCATGGTTGTCGCTATTTCACAGATTTCATCTTGATTTCACAGAATGCTTTATCATTTATCATTTATCATTTAGCTCTGCGCTGCGCAGAGCGTGAAAATCTGTGCCATCTGTGGTCGTTTTCATACTCCACAACTCCTTACTCCTCATCTCCTTACTTCTCAATGGAATAGATGGTGGCCTTTCCACCCTTCACCTTGATGGTGTTGTAGGGTTCCGAGGGGAACACGAGGTTGGTCATGGCCATCTTTCCTTCTGCGTCGAAGGCCTCGATGGAGCAGCGGTCGATGAAGAGGCGCAGCTGCTTGATGCTGCCGAAGGTAGGAGCCACGGTCTCGTAAGCGAAGGCGTCGCTGAAGCTCACGTCGCCGCTCTTCGTGCGATCCATCTTGAACTCCTGCTTCTGGGCATCGTAGCGCATCGTGACCTGCTCACCCTTGGCGTTCGACAGGACGATGTCGGCCGAGCTCTTCACGTCGATGACAATCTCGCAGGCCTCCGTAGGCTGTTTCACCTTCTTGCCACGCAGGGCCATCAGCTCCTTCGAGGGGACGCTGGTGAGGTAGGTCTCGCCGCCCACGACCTTTATTCCGAGGTCGCGGGGCAAGCCGTTGGCCGAGCGGAACTGCAGCGTGGGCACCTGGTTGGCATACTGCCAGTTGCTCATCCAGGGCAGTGCCACGATGCGGCCTTCGGGAGCGTTGTGGAAGGTGACGGTAGCATAATGATCCTTGCCGTAGTCCATCCACTTCGTCTCTGAAGGGCTGTCCTCGCAGGTGAAGGTGTGGCCGTCGAAGCGCCCGACGAAGTACTGCGTAGCCGAGCCGCCGAAGGGGCCGCCGGGGTTGATGTTGAGCAGGAGCACCCACTTCTCGCCAAAGCAAAGCATGTCGGGGCACTCCCACACGCCGTCGTGGTTGCCGTATTCACGGCCGAAAGCACTCTCGAACTTCCATTCCTTCAGGTTCTTGGAGCTGTAGAACTGCACCTCCTGACCTACTGCCAGCACCACCATCCACTTGCCTGTGGGCTCGTGCCAGAACACTTTGGGGTCGCGGAAGTCGGGGGCATTGAAGGTGATGACAGGATTGCCGGCATACTTCGTGAACGTCTTTCCGCCGTCGGCACTGTAGGCGATGCTCTGCGTCTGAGCTGCTCCGGCCGAGGTGTACATCGCCACGACAGCATTGCGGCCGAAGCCTGTGGTATTGTCCTTGTCGACGATGGCACTGCCCGAGAAGATGGCTCCGAGCCAGTCGCTCTCGATGGCCAGCGGCTGAGCATCCCAGTGAATGAGGTCGCGCGAGATGGAGTGGCCCCAGGTCATGTTCTCCCACTGCGAGCCGTAGGGGTTGAACTGATAGTACAGGTGCCACACGCCATCCTTATAGAACATTCCGTTCGGGTCGTTCATCCAGCCATAGAGCGGCGTGTGGTGATAGAGCGGACGAAAGTGTTCGCGGTTTGTCGTGTCGAAGGTGTCGGAGTACTTCATCTCTTTCCAGCACAAGAAGTCCTTCATGGCTCCCGTCGTACGCTTGTCGCCGTGAAAGGTGATGTCGAGCAGCTGTCCGTTCCTGATTTCGAATGGAACGAAATAGTCGACCTTGTCCACAGCCAGGCGGACGTTCAGCCGCTGCACCATCTCGTTTCGTGCGTCGAGCACGGCGATGTGTGCATTCTCTTCCTTCTCCTGCACGGGCAGCAGCAGATACTTCGTCCCCTGCTTCACGCGCAGCATGGCATGGTTCTCGCCCAGAATCATCGGACTTTGGGCGCTCACTGTCACCGCCATCAGCAAGGCGGTCATCATCATCATGAGTTTTTTCATATTCGATTTGTTTTAAGTTTTTGCTGCAAAATTACGCCTTTCCCCCATTCCATCCTATAAATTATGATACAAACACTAACAAAAAACGTTCATTGCACTGAATTTATCAGCAATGAACGTTTTTTTGCGGGCGTCATTAATTCCAAATGCTTTTCAGCCGACGGAACTTGGCCTCGTAGGTGGCACCAGTGACGGTGAGGCTGTTGTAGATGGATTTTGGAAACACAAGGTTGGTCATCGACATGGAGCCATTCTCGGTGAAAATCTCTACCGACGACTGGTCGACGAAAAGGTCCAGGGTGACGGTGGTGCCCTTTGTGTTGAGTGGAGCCTGCATGGAGGGGATGGAGAAGGTGCCGTTGAACGATGTCTTGCCTGTGACTGAGGTGCGATGGGCAGTCAGCGTGCGGGCAGAGGCACTGACGTCGAAGGCGAACTTCTCGTCAGCGTCGTTGCTCAACGTAACGGTGGAGTTCTTGTCGAGATGGAGGGTGATGCGCATTTGGTAGGCATCCCTGTTAGCATTCAGGGTCAGGAATGGAGAGCTGGAGCTTATTCCTTGCCAATTGTCTGCAATCTGGTCGATCTCGCCGACAACGGTGGTTGCCAGAATGGGCTTCTCGTCATACTCGATGAGCTTCAGTTCGCGGGGCAGGGTCATGGCTGAGCGCCAGGGAGAGCAGGGCACGTTGCCGGCATACTGCCAGTTGTTCATCCAGCCAATCATCACATGGCGGCTGCCCATGTTGCTCCAGGTGACGCCGGCATAGTTGTCCATGCCGTAGTCGAGCCACAGCGGATAGTCGAGGGCATCGGCAGTGAATGTCTTGCCGTCGAAATTACCCACGAAATACATCGTGCCGGAGCCGAGGATGGGACCACCGGGATTGACGCTGACGAGCAGCACCCACTTCTTGCCCATCTGAATCAGGTCGGGACACTCCCACTGCAGGCTGGGGCGTCCGGGCAGCTCCACGAAGAACGTGCTCTGATGCGTCCAGCTCTTCAGGTCGGGAGAGCTGTAGAACTCCACGCCCATCTTCCATCCCTTGGCCAGCGCCATGATCCACTGGTTGCTCTCAGCGTGCCAGAACACCTTGGGGTCGCGCAGGTTGTCGTCGTTGTTCTTGATGACGGGATTGCCAGCGTAGCGGGTGAAGTTCTTTCCGCCGTCGGTCGAGTAGGCGATGCTTTGCTGTTGCTTGCCTTGCAGATCGCCAGTTTCGCCTGCCGAGGTGTAGAGAGCCACCATCGCATTAGCCCCGAAGCCGGCGGTATTGTCCTTGTCAACGACACACGAGCCACTGAAGATGGCACCCAGCTCGTCGCGTGTCAGCGCCACGGCCAGCTCTGTCCAGTGGATGAGGTCGGTCGACGTGGCGTGGCCCCACGACATGTTACCCCAGTCGTTGCCCTGCGGGTTATACTGGTAGAAGAGGTGGTAGACGCCGTTTGCATAGACCATGCCGTTGGGGTCGTTTATCCAGTTGCTGGCCGGTGTGAAGTGTATCTGCGGGCGAAAGAGCTCGTTGTAGCCATTCTCTGTGGTGGGCTTCTCCGTGGGCTTTTCTTCTTTGGGGTCGTCGATGATAGGATTATAGTCCTGCTTGTGGTCGTCCTTGGAACAAGCTGCAAGGGTAGCCGCCATCGCGACGGCTACCAATGCTCCAGAAAAGAAATACTTCGATTTCTTCATAATAACAACTAATCTAATGTATGAAACAGAAAACTATCGTGTCTTCAAGTATTCCAAGGAGTTCTTGGCGAGGGTGAGGACGTTGTCCTGATAGATGTTGTTCTTCGGATGGGCGCTCTTGTCGGGCGTGCCATCGGCATTCTTCATCGAGAACTCGCAGCCGCCGTTGCCAATGCAGAGCAGCGTGCCCTGGAAGTCGGTCTCGCCCTGCTGGGCCTCCCAAACGTTCATCTGGCTGACCCACCATATCTGGCTGTCCCAAGTGCCGAGCGGATAGATGCCGTACTTCTGTGTGCACTGCGTGTAGCAAGCCTCCTCCTGGTTGCCGATGCCGGTCCAGAGGCTGGGCAGGTTGAAGTAGAGGCAGTTGTGGTCCTCCGTCCAGCCCGGGCCCTTGAAGGCGATGAGCTTCGTATCGGGTGTGGTCTCCACCTCCAGTCCCTTGTAGATGGGATGTGAGGAGTGGTCCTTCTTGAACCTGTGGTCGGGATTCAGCTCCACAGCCATCTTCCACACGTCGTTGTTGATGCCGCCAGGGCCGAAGCCGAAGGCATGGTCGTTGCCCTTCATCTCGTCGAGGCTGATGCGTCCCAGATGTCCGGCATAGACGGTGGCGTGGCTCCAGAGAAGCATGCTGCCGCCATCCTTGTACCACTGGCGGATGACGGGTGTGGCAGCCTCCACGTCGGCGGGGATGTTCCATACGTCTTCTTCGCCCACACCCTCCAGGTCGCGCAGCCAGAAGAGCACGCGGAACGGCTCAATCACGCTGATGGAGGTGATGGCGGTGAAGGGCACGAACTGTGCGGTGGGATAGTTGTCGTGCAGCCAGAGCCAGGCCGAGGCCTCGTCGTCGTCGCCGTTTGCTACCAGCTCCTCGGGAGTAGCATAGACGCTGAGGAAGCCGATGGCGGTCTTACCGATGCGAAGCGAAGAGGTGGTGGCGAGGCTGGTGCCCTTGTCGTTCTTAGCCACGAGGGTGACGTTCCATGTGTCGCCAGTCTGCACGTCAGCGATGACGTAGCGGGTGTCCGTGCCGCCGAGGGTCTTGTTGATGACCTCCTTGCCGTTGGTGGCGGTGAAGATAATCTGGGTGGCGTCGGCAGCCTTGTTCCATTCTACGAGGGCGTCGTAGCCACCAGCCTTTTCCAGCTGGCTCATCTGCACGCCGGTGATGCTGGTGGCACCCTCACGCAGATAGGTTTTGATGACGCCCGTGGAGAGGTTCTGTCCGTCGGTGAGCTTGAAGACATACTCGAAGGGCACGTTCGTGGGAACATTCTTCTGGGTGAAGCTGTTGCCGCTGACGGTCTCGCTCGAAAAGAGCGTTCCGTTGCGATAGATAGCCACCTGCATCTGAGCCTGCTGTGCGGGCCATGTCCAGGTGTAGTCGTCGCCGTTGAGCTGGCCGGTGATGTCCGAGGCGTTGGGTGCCGTCAGCTTCATAGCCTCGCGGTCGATGTCCTTATCCTGACAGCTGGTCAGGACTGCGGTGATACCGCAGCATACGGAACATGCGATGAGAATTTGAAATATCTTGGTTTTCATAATGCTTTATTATTAATTGTTAATTCTTAACTCCTAACTCACGATTAGTTGTATCCCTTGTTCTGATCGTAGAGTCCGGGCACATAGTAGAGCTGGTTGTAGGGCAAGGGGAGGTACTCGTTCTTGGCGGGGGTGAAGTGTGCGTCCTTGTAGTACTGGGCGTAGGTCTGTCCTTCGTAGACCACGTCCTTCTCCTTCTCAAAGAACCTGTTCAGCGTCTGCGAGGCGATGCCCCAGCGGCGCAGGTCGAAGTAGCGGCCGTTCTCCATGGCCAGCTCCAGGCGGCGCTCCCACTGCAGGCGCAGACGAGCCTTCTCCTTGGTGTCGAAGTCGGAAGCGGAATAGAGGCTTATCTCACACTGGTCGGCAGCGTAGGCGATGTGCTTGGCCACTGAGTTCTTGGCACGCTGGCGGATGGCGTTGACGATGGTGCGGGCCTCCTCCAGTGCTCCAGTCTCGATGAGTGCCTCGGCGCGCATGAGCATGACATCGGTGTAGCGCAGCACGTAGTCGTTCATGGCGAAAGCCTGCCAGGGGTTGTCGAAGGTCTCACCCTTCGAGCGCTGCGGCACCTCCTTCAGCGAGGCGTAGTAGCCGTAGGTGTTGGGCGTGCGGCTGTTGTCCTTGGTCATGGTGTACTCCACCTCATACTTATAGGGGAAGGTGGGCATGCCGACGGTGTGGAAGAGGCGCGGATCCCATTTCTGAGCGGTGGGCACACCGTTCACGGGATAGGCCGTCTCGTTGTTGTAGTCGTTGAACATGGGCAGTCCGTCCCTGGTCTTGAAGGCGTTGACGAGGTTCTGCGTGGGCTTGTGGAAGTCCCATCCGCACGACCACATCTGCCAGCAGCCATTCAGCATGTTGCTCCAGTTGGCGCGGCCGAAGGTGGTGTTGTCGTCCTGATAGTCGGAGTGCTGCACGGCGAAGATGCTCTCCTTCGAGTTCTTGTACTCGGGCAGGAAGATGTCGCCATAGTCCTCCAGGTAGCCATACTGCGAGTTCTTCACGTCGTCGGTGTATTTCAGCACCTGCTGCATATACTGGCTGTTGATGTGGCCGACGCCGGTGGAGGCCTCGTAGCCGTCGCCCCAGGCCATGGTCAGATAGCACTTGGCCAGGTAGGCAGCAGCGGCAATCTTGTTGGCGCGGCCGCCCTCGCTCTGCTGTGCGGGCAGCACGTCGTAGGCAAACTGGAAGTCTTTCACAATCATGTTCATCAGCTCATCGTGAGAGAACTGGTTGTTGCGGGTCTGCTCCTCGGTGTGGTTCTTGTATACCTCCTCGTCGATCCAGGGCACCTGATACCACAGCTGCACCAGCTTGAAGTAGAAGTGAGCACGGAGGAAGCGCACCTCGCCCTCACGGAGCTTGGTCTTCTCCTCACCCAGCTTGTCCTTGCCATACTCGGCGAGCGAAACCAGCGCACGGTTGCAGCGGCTGATGGAGCAATAGAGCTGATACCACAGCTCGTCCATGTGTCCGCCGGGCGTGGAAGCCGTCAGCGTAGACCACACCTCCACGGGGTGGTAGTCGGTGTCGGTGGTGCCGCTTCCGCCCTTCATGGCATCGTCGCTCGACACGTCGCCGTAGGGCCAGAGGTTAAACGGATAGGTGTACCAGTCGTCGCCCAGCTTGGCATAGGCCGAGGTGACCATCTCGTCGGGCTGGCTCATGGCGAGGTCTTCGCTGATGACGCCCTGCGGGTCGACGTCGATGAAATCGTCGCAGCTTGTAAGGGCTGCGGTAATGCCGCAGCATACGAAGCAGGCGGCGGCTACCTTACTATATATCTTGGAAATCATAATTACTAATTCCTGATTATTCATTATTAATTAAAACGAAGTCTGTATACCAAACGAGAAGCTGGTGCTGTTAGGATACATCCAGCGGGGGTTCTCAGGGTCGCTGCAGGTGAGCGAGCTGCTCTTCAGGGTGAGCAGGTTGTGTCCAGAGATGTAGACGCGGGCGGAAGTCATGTTCACTTTCTTCAGCAGGTTCTCAGGCAGGTTGTAGCCTATCTGCACCTGGCGCAGCTTGGCGTAGGAGCCGTTCTCCACGAAGTAGGTCGAGGCACGGTTCTCGTTGCCCACGTTGTTGGTGGTCAGCGCAGGGATGCTGCTTCCGGTGTTGGCCGTTGTCCAGGCATCGAGCATGCGGTTACCCTTGTTGCTTCCGGCATCGGTGATGCTGTAGAAGTCGGTCTGTAACTTCTGGTCGTTGTAGACATCCTGGCCGGCCACGCCCTGCCAGAACATTGAGAAGTCGAAATCCTTGTAGCCCAGGTCGATGTTCAGACCCCATGAGAAGTTGGGCACGGGATTGAAGATCCAAGTCTGGTCCTGCTCGTTGATGATGCCGTTGCCGTCGAGGTCGGCATACTTCAGGCCACCCACACGGGCGTTCTCCTGACCGCTGGCCAGCACCTCCTCACGGTTCTGGAAGAGTCCGTCGACGACGTAGCCCACGATGCTGCCGTAGGGCTTCTTGGCCTCCACGAGGTTCTGCTTGGCGGTGTGCACGTAGGAGCCGGTGGTTGTCTCGGGCAGGTAGGTCACGCGCTGGCGGAAGAAGTCGAGGTTGCCGTTGACGTTGTAGCGCAGTCCGAAGTCGGTGGTGCCGCGATAGCCCACAGCGAACTCCATACCCCAGTTGCGCAGGCTGGGCCCGTTGAGCCAGGAGGCGCCGCCCTCACCCATCGAGCCGAGGTAGGCCGGGTTGATGAGCATGTCCTTCACATTCTTAATGTAAGCATCGACGCTACCGTAGACGGCGCTGCGGAAGAGGTTGAAGTCCATACCGAAGTTATACTGCTCGGTGGTCTCCCACTTCAGGTTGTTGTTCTGGGCCTGTGTGGCACGGAAGCCAGAGGGGAAGATGCCGCTGCCGGCCAGTGCGAGGTCGTAGGCTGTCGACTCGTTGCGTCCGCCGCCGTAGGTGGCAGCATAGAGGCCGTAGCGTGCGTAGTTGGAGATGGCCTGGTTACCGGTCTCACCCCATGATGCACGCAGCTTCAGGTCGTTGATCCACTCCTGCTGCAGGTTCTCGGAGAGACGGTAGCCCAGTGTGAAGGCGGGGAAGGTACCGTAGCGGTTGTTCTCACCGAAGCGTGAGCTGCCGTCGCGGCGGATGGTGAACGAAGCGAGCACCAGGTCGCGCCAGTTGTAGTCCACCTTGCCGAAGAGCGACACGAGGTTGTAGCCCTCGCGGATACCTCCGGCGCGCTGTGTGCCTGTGGCGGCATCGGGCCACATGTAGTCGTAGTTCTCTAAGGCGAACATCTGAGCGTAGGACGAAGCGCGGTCTTCCACGTCGCGGTGCAGCTCCAAGCCGGCGAGGAGGATGAAGTTGTGGTCGGCGCCGATGTTGAAGTTATAGTTGGCCGTGTTCGACCATGTCCACTTCACCGAGGTCTTGTTGCCCAGGTTGGCAGCCGGCGTGCTGTTGTTCACCACGTCGCTGTGCCAGGTGTAGGTCACGCTGTGGATATGCTCTGCCCAGTAGTCGAGGCCGAAGTTCGAGCGCAGTGTCAGGCCCTTGAGGGGCTGCACGTTGATGTAGGCATTGCCAAAGATGCGCCACATCTTCAGGCGGTTGTCGCGGTTGTGGTAAAGCTCGCGCAGGGGGTTCTGGCGGTCGCTCATGCCACGCACGGGGCCTGAGAAGGTCACGCCGTCCTCTTCATAGACGGGCAGTGTGGGCGCCATCTTCAGGGCGTTCTCCAGAGGCTGGCAGTCCACCTGGTCACTGTAGGTGATGGTGGCGTTCTCGCCGATGGTCACCAGCTTGTTCACCTTGTACGAGGTGTTGATGCGGCCTGAGAAGCTCTCGAAGTCGGTGTACTTCAGGATACCGTTGTTCTTCTTGTAGCCGAAGCTGAACAGGGCCGACGACTTGTCGGTGGCATTCGAGATGCTGAGGTCGTAGTTCTGCGAGAAGCCAGTGCGCGAAATCTCTTTCAGCCAGTCGGTGTCGCTGAAGCGCATGGTCTTGGCATCGTTGAGGAAACCGTCGTTCATGCCGTTCACCGTGAAGCTCTCCATCTGTCCTGTAGCCGGGTTGTAGGCTTTGATGTCCACACCCTTCTGTGCGTGCAGCGTCAGACCGTAGTTGTTGGCGTACTGCTCGGGGTTGAGGCCGTCGTTCATGGCAGCCTGTGCCATGGCGGTGGCATACTCGGCGGTGTTGGCCAGCTTCATCATGGTCTGCTTGTTGTAGAACTGTGCCGTCAGGTTGGCCGAGAAGTCCACCCTCACCTTGTCGCCCTTCTTGCCCGAGCGGGTGGTGATGATGATGACACCGTTAGCAGCGCGCGAACCGTAGATAGAGGCTGAGGCGGCGTCCTTCAGGACCTGCATCGACTCGATGTCGTTCATGTTCAGCGTGTTCAGGTTGGTGGTCGTGGGCACGCCGTCAATGATGAACAGAGGATCCTGCGACGAGTTGAACGAGCCGCCGCCACGGATGCGGACG
>JAILFU010000021.1 GCA_024697405.1 Prevotella sp. | reverse complement strand
CCTGACCTCAAGTTACGATTCTGAAAATAAAACATGGACTGTTAGTAAATAATCATAAAGACGATGAAGAAAGTATTTGCACTTGGAGCCGTCATGGCCATGTCGCTGCTGATGGCTCAGGGCGTGAAAGCCCAGACGGTGGTCACTGAGCAGGACACTCAGGGAATGACTGCCAAGGAGTTGAAGAAAGCCACAAAGGCTAAGGCCAAGGAGGAGAAAAGCGTACTGTTGGCTCAGAAAGCCCAGGCTGCCATACCCAAGGCCGAGGCCAAGGTAGAGAAGGCCAAAGCCAAGGCCGAGAAGGCCAAGAAGGCTGCCGAGAAGGCTGAAGAGGCTTACCAGGATGCCCTGAAGGACTTGGAGAAGGCCCGCAAGAAGGCTGAGGAAGCCCAGAAGGACATGGAAAAGCTGATGAACGACTGATTCTTCTAAGCAAAAGAAATCCCCCTTCCTCTCACGGAAGGGGGATTTCTTGTCGGATAGTAAAGTAATTTAAGTTTCGCAAGTGCTGCACAGCCGATGCCGTAGGCATCAGATATTGGTAGCCAGCCATTCCAATGGCTGGTGACGGGGTTGTGGTAGGTGGCGTGCCGTAGGTACGTGATATGGGGTGGATGCTGTCGCGTACCTAAAGGCACGCTTTTCTACCGTCCCTTTATACCAGCCATTGTAATGGCTGGCTACCAATGTCATGCCCCTATGGGGCTGGCTGCGCATCGCTTTCATAGCTTGCTAGAAACTTGAATAAAGTAATGATTAGCCAACGACGCACAGATAGAAGGTCTGTCCCTACGAAGGGCGTAGGAATGACAACAAAAGGTAACGCATGCGTTGGGGGGTACATCAAATGGGACATCCAGCTTTCTTTCTTGCGCGCGCGTGCGCGTAAAACGCGCGCGAAAAAAAATGCGCTACAAGAGCTACTTTAGCACTAAACGGGCTGATAAACAAACCGTTGCCTGTAGCTACACCACTCTTTTTGGAGCTACTCTAGTAGCTACAGGCCGGGAGAAGTGATGAGTGGAAAATACTGCCGCCGTTTGAAAAAATACTGCCGCCGTTTGGGAAAATACTGCCGCTGTTTGAAAAAATACTGCCGCCGTTTGGGAAATACTGCCGCTGTTTGAAAAAATACTGCCGCCGTTTGGAACTGTAGCTACAAAGGTAGCCCCAAAAAGAATGATGTAGCTACAACCAACAGTATGCATTCCAGGAAATTAGCCATCAAAGTAGCGCTTGTAGCGCCATAAACACCTCACGCGCGCGCGCATAAGAACTCTTATTCAACAGGAGATAGATGAATGGTTGATGGAGTCCACGTTGTAAAGACCGACAAAGAAGAAATCGCAGAAAACGATGAGCATCCGTTTCCGTCACCCGGGGGGGGGGTGAGCGGCTGCGCACAAGAGGTGAATCGCTCTATCGTTGCCCCCAAAAACACCCCTAAACGTAGGGACGCAAGGCGGCGCAAGGAAAATTAAGCGTTTTTTTCTTTGCCAATCAGAAAAAAATAAGTACTTTTGCACCAAGTATAGAAAAAGGTCTATGAACTTCTGGTGGATACTCTATGTTGTGGATGGTTTGCTGTTCGTTGCCGTGCTGCTGACAGTGCTCTATTTCCTTGTGTTCTCCGTAGCGTCGATGATGAAGCACCGCGTGGAGGTGAAAAGGGCGAAGGAGCAGTACCGCTACATTGTGCTCATCCCCTCTTATAAGAACGACAAGGTGATTGTGAAGACGGTGAACTCCGTGTTGGGCCAGAGCTATCCGCAACGGCTGTTCGACGTGGTTGTGGTTTCCGACCACCAGAGCGAGCTGGTGAACATGCAGCTGGCGCAGCTGCCCGTCACCCTGCTGACTCCCGACTTCGAGATTAGCTCGAAGGCGAAGTCGCTGCAATATGCCGTTCTCCATCTTCCGCGCTTCAAGATCTACGACGCCGTGCTGATTCTTGACGCTGGAAACATCGTGAAGCCCGAATTCCTGAAAGAGGTGAACGATGCCTACGTGTCGTCGGGCACGAAAGCCATACAGACGCACCGGCTCTCGGCCAACCGTGAAACGACCGCCGCCCGCCTGGACGCTATCTTTGAAGAAATCAACACCGCCATCTTCCGCCGGGGGCACCAGGTCATGGGCCTGTCTGCCGCGCTCAACGGTTCGGGAATGGTGTTCGATTTCCAATGGTTCAAGACCAACATCATGAAAGTGCGCACCGCCATCGGCGAAGACAAGGCGCTGGAGGCCCTTCTCGCGCAAGACAACATCTTCGTGGACTATTTTGAAGACATCTACGTCTTCGACGAAAAGGTGCACGACATGAAGCAGTTCAACGACCAGCATGCCCGTTGGGCGCACACCCAGCTGCATGCCCTTCTCAGCCACGTCCGCTACCTCCCGCAGGCCCTCATCAACCGTCACTACGACCATGTGGACAAAATCGTGCAATGGATGCTCATCCCGCGCACCACGCTGATGGGCATCATAGCCCTGATGAGCGTGGTGCTGCCTTTCATCTACATGACGCTGGTCATCAAATGGTGGATTGTTGCAGCACTCATCATGCTGGCTTTTGCCTTTGCCACACCCGACTACCTGGTGGACGAGCACTTCAACCGTGACTTTGCGCAATCGCCGAAGATCATCGTCGAGGGCATTGTCAACATCTTCCGGGCAGGAGGCAGCGAGACCACCGTGCGCGTCTCTACGGCCAAGAAGTGGCTGGGCAAGTTGAGAGCGAAGTTTTTTGGGGAGAAGAACAGAGGATAGACAGGAGGAGAGATGGGGGTCGCCGTTCTACATATCGCAGACTGGCTGCTGTGGGGCATCATGGCCGTTTCCACAGTCTACGCCTTTGTGTTCGCGCTGGCTTCGCTCGTGCCCAAAGGCGGGAGCAGGCCGTCTCTGCCGCTTTCGGGGGGTTCCCCGGAGCAGCTGCGGGCACCATCGTCGTCGTTCCTGGTGCTTTTCCCCGCCTATCGTGAGGACAGGGTCATCGTTCATTCGGTAGAGACCTTCCTCCGCCAGGACTATCCTAAGGACAGCTTCCTGCTCTGCGTCATCTCCGACCACATGGAGCCTGCCACGAACGAACGTCTGGCGCAGCTGCCTGTCGTGCTCCTCACTCCCGACTTCGAGAGAAGCTCTAAGGCCAAGGCGCTGCAATATGCCATAGAGAAGGTAGAGAACGGCGAGCAGACAGGCAGGCGCTTTGACTATGTAGTGATACTCGATGCCGACAACCTGGTGGGCGAAGACTTCCTGACGCGTCTTAACGGAGTTTGCAACGATGGTTATCAGGCCATTCAATGCCACCGTACGGCGAAGAATGCCGACAACGGTATTGCTGCCCTGGACGGAGCGAGTGAAGAGACGAACAACAGCATCTTCCGCCGAGGCCACAACCGGCTGGGGCTGTCGTCGGCGCTGATAGGCTCGGGCATGTGCTTCAGCTACCTGTGGTTCAGCCGTCATGTGGGGCACCTCAGTTCTGCTGTGGAAGACCGCGAGCTGGAGGCCCTTCTTATGCGGCAGGGCATCTACATACATTATGCTGAGGACATCTACGTGATGGACGAGAAGGTGAGCAGCAGCGACAATTTCCAGCGCCAGCGCCTGCGCTGGATGACCGGACAGATTCAGACTCTTCTGCTCATGCTGCCCCATGTGCCGAAGGCCATGCTTCAGGGCAACATCAACTATCTCGACAAGACCTTCCAGCAGGCGCTCATACCCCGTTCGCTGCTGCTGGTCTTTATCGTTCTCTTCTCTGCCATCATGGTTGTTGCCGCTCCGGCACGCAGCGTGAAATGGCTGATGCTGCTCGGCCTGCTGGTCGTAACACTCCTGGTCGCCATCCCACGCCGAATGCGCAACCGCAGGCTTCTGGTTAGGGCGCTGGCCTTTCCGCGCCTTGCCTGGCACATGGTGTCGAATCTGCTACATATTGACACGAACAACAAGGAGTTCCTGCATACGACACACGGGGAGAACGTTTAGAACTTTTAGAACTGAGAACTGAGAATTGAGAATGGAGAATTGAGAATTGAGAGGTATGATTAGCTTTGCTGGCGAGTTTCCTCCCCCCTTCGGGGGGATTAGAGGGGGGTATGTAGAACTGAGAATTGAGATTTGAGAGGTATGATTAGCTTTGCTGGCGAGTTTCCTCCCCCCTTCGGGGGGACAAGAGGGGGGTCCCTCCCCCCTTCGGGGGGATTAGAGGGGGGTTGAAGAGTTCATGAAGAACGGACGTGTACATAAAAGCATACTGAACGCGGAGGTAAACTTATTGTTTTTCTTCCTCTCGCTGTTTCTGACCTTTTTCTCGCGCAAGATTTTCCTTGATAATCTGGGAGCGGAGTTTATCGGTCTTACGGGTACGCTGAACAATATCCTGGGCTACCTCAACCTGTCGGAACTGGGCATCTCCGCCTGCATAGGCTATTTCTTGTTCAAGCCTTTGCAGACTGGCAATCGCCAGGAGATTCAGGACATCCTCTCCCTGCTGGGCTATCTGTATCGTTGGATAGGCTGCATCATCTTCGGCGGCGCATTCCTCACCAGTCTGTTCTTTCCGCTCATCTTCGCTAAGGCAGGCTTAGGATTGGGCATCATCTATTTCGCGTTCTATTCCTTCCTTGGCTCCTCACTTATAGGCTATTTCATCAACTACCGGCAGATACTGCTCGGTGCCGACCAGAAGAACTACCTGGTGGCTATCTACTATCAGTCGGCTAACCTGTTGAAACTAGCCCTGCAAATCTTTCTGGCCTGTCATTACAAGAACCTCTACGTCTGGGTGGCAGTAGAATTTCTGTTCGGCATCATAGGCTGCATCATTCTGAACTGGAAGATTAACAAGGAGTATCCTTGGCTGAAGGTGGACAGGCGGCAAGGGAGAGTCCTGCTGAAGAAATATCCCGAGATTATCACCAAGACCAAGCAGGTCTTCATCCACAAGATCAAGGACTTCGTGCTGGTGAAAAGCGACGAGCTGTTCATCTTCATCTTCGTCTCGCTGAAAATGGTGGCCTACTATGGCAACTACATGATTATCATCTCCAAGCTCATCTCTATGTTCGCGGCTGTCACAGGCAGCGTAGGAGCGAGCGTGGGCAACCTGGTGGCTGAGGGTAACAAGGCGCACATGCTGAAAGTGTTCTGGGAATACACCACCATCCAGCACACCATAGCCGCCACTCTCAGTTTCTCTCTCTACGTATTGCTGGAACCCTTCGTGGCTCACTGGCTCGGCATTGAATACATCATGGACCACCGCATACTCATCCTCCTCATTATTTATATATATATTACCAACTCCCGCAACAGCGTCGACAGCTTCAACTATGCCCACGGGCTCTACGCCGACGTGTGGGCAGCCTGGGCAGAGCTCGTCATCAACGTGACGGTGACCGTCGTCTGCGGCATCATGTGGGGCATCGTCGGCATCCTGCTGGGTAAGATTGTAAGCCTGCTGGCTATTGTCGTGCTGTGGAAGCCCTACTATCTGTTTACGTCGGGTTTCCATATTCCTGTCGGCTTGTATTGGCGGAACGTGCTGCGCAACTATGCCGTCTCAGCTTTCGCCATCGGAGCCGCGCTGTTCACCATGCAGTTCATCCCGCTCAATCCCTATGAAAGCATCTGGAAGTGGATGCTCTATGCAGCGGTCAGCATGACATTTTTCTTGGTTTACGACCTGTCGGCTACCCTACTCTTTGCCAAGGGAGCAAGGGACAGCCTCGGCCGCATAACATTCTTAAAAGGTAAGATGATAAAAAAGTAAGAAGGTAGAAAATGAAGTATTCCATTATCACAGTCAACTATAACAACAGGGAGGGCTTGCGCCGAACGATAAAAAGCGTCATCGGCCAGACGTTTCCTGACCGTGAGTTTATCGTCATCGACGGCGGCTCTACCGACGGGAGCGCCGACGTGCTGCGTGAATACGACAAGGACATCAGCTATTGGGTATCCGAACCCGACGGGGGCATTTACCAAGGAATGAACAAAGGAATTGCCAGGGCAACAGGCGATTATCTCAACTTCATGAACTCAGGCGACTGCTTCTATGACGCCAACGTGCTGCAGCATGTCTTCGACCACCACTCCGATGCCGACATCATCACCGGCCGCGACTACCACTACAGCGAAGAGAAACAACTGGGGCATGCTTCCGTTCAGCCACCGCGTGTAACGATGATGCATTTCTTCGTTTCCACCCTCGACCACCAAAGTTCGTTCATCCGTAGGGAGCTGTTTCATGGCTCACCCTACCGCGAGGACTACCGGCTGGTGTCCGACTGGATTTTCTTCACCGAGAAGATAGTCGCCGAGGGAAAGCGTGTGCAGTTCATCCCCGTCATTGTCTGCCGGCGGGAGGAGGGCGGCATATCCGAGCAGCAGCAGGAAAGAAACAGGAAGGAGATCGACCTGTGGCTGCACCAGTTCCTGCCCACAGGTGTTTATGAAGACTACGCCACGCTTGCCAAGCTCGACAAGACCAGCCTCTACCGGCTGTTCGACATTTGCGAAGATCCGGGAAAGCGCAAATACCTTACGCTGTTCTTCAAAATCGTTCACAAGCTTCTCCCCAAGAAGCGCTATTGACATCAGCATGGCTGGTCAACGCTGGGCTTTCTAAATAAAAAAAGTGACATGTTGTTCAATTCCATTGACTTCCTCATCTTTCTTCCTGTGGTTTTCCTGCTTTATTGGTTCGCATGCAGAGGCAAGAAAAGCAAGAACTTCCTGATAGTCATCGTAAGCTACATCTTTTATGGCTGGTGGGATTGGCGTTTCCTCTTTCTTATTGCCCTCACTTCGCTTTTCAGCTTCAGCAGCGGACTGCTCACA
Organism: Prevotella sp.; assembly: GCA_024697405.1. Classification (GTDB taxonomy): domain Bacteria; phylum Bacteroidota; class Bacteroidia; order Bacteroidales; family Bacteroidaceae; genus Prevotella. The sequence continues at coordinate 31,511 of JAILFU010000021.1, read as the reverse complement.
GAGAAGTATTCGCCACATAGTAAAGCGAGAAAGCTTGTCAGCGCAGGAAATATCGCAGCAAACCTGCTCATACTTGGCCTGTTCAAATATTATAACTTCTTCGCAGACAACCTTTCCTCACTAGCTTCGTTGTTTGGCATTGAGCTCGACCTGGTCACGCTGAACATCATCCTGCCTGTAGGTATTAGTTTCTACACATTTCAGGCACTAAGCTACACTATAGATGTCTATCAGGGAAAGATAAGAGCCACCAGGGACATCGTGGAGTTCTTTGCATTCATCAGCTTCTTCCCGCAGCTGGTGGCAGGCCCCATCGAGCGTGCCACAAACCTGTTGCCGCAGTTCCAGACCAACCGTCATTTCGACGATGCCAAGGCTGCGGACGGCATGCGGCAGATGCTATGGGGATTCTTCAAGAAGCTCGTGATAGCCGACAACTGCGCAGCCATAGTCAACCTTTATTGGGACAGCTACGACCATCTTCCGGGAGTCATGCTCATCATCCTTGGAGTGCTGTTCACTTTCCAGATTTACTGTGACTTTTCCGGCTATTCCGACATTGCCATCGGTTGCGCCCGGCTCTTCGGAATAAACTTGAAAAGGAACTTCAACTTTCCATATTTCTCGAGGAGCATACCAGAGTTCTGGCGCCGCTGGCATATATCGCTCACCACGTGGTTCCGTGATTACATCTACTTTCCGCTAGGAGGCAGCCGCTGCAGCAAGATAAAAATCATCCGCAACGTTTTCATCGTATGGAGCATCAGCGGTCTGTGGCATGGCGCGAACTGGACTTTTGTGTGCTGGGGCTTGTTTCATGCCTCCCTGCTTGCTGTTTACAACCTCCTGAACATCAACACGAAGCATGAGCATTGCGCGGCCTATGGAAGACTGCTCCCAAACATAAAAGAAGCCTCCAAGATGCTGCTCACCTTCTGTCTGGCAGTCATCGGATGGATTATCTTCAGGGCTGAAGACATTCACGAGGCTTTCAGCTATCTGACATCCATCGTCACCCATCCTTTCATAGACAACACCTATATCGACGGTAAGAAATGGCTCTTGGCTGGCATCATGCTGCTCATCGCCGAATGGTTTCAACGAGAGAAACAGCATGCATTGGAATTTTCAGATACCGGCATCTTCCGATACCGCCCCGCCAGGTGGGCATGCTACTACTTGCTCGTTTATCTCATCATCAACTATGCAGGAGCCAGTCAGTCGTTCATCTATTTCCAATTCTGAACTATGAAAAGAATCCTACATTTCATCGGCATCTTCATCTTGTTTTCGTTGCCTATTGTCATTTTCTACTCCGTCAAGACGGCGTGGCTGATGAGAGATGACCAATACAAGAAAACCATCTACGGAAATGAAATATATAAGGCCATAGAGAAAAGCAAAATAAAAACAAGATACAGGAAACTTATCCTGGGCGACAGCACAGCAAACCAGTTCTACAACTGCAAGGAAGAAGACCCCGACAGCGCCTATTCCCTCTCATGCAATCAGGCCATCGGCATGGTAGGCCAGTTCTTCCTGCTTAACAACTATCTGCGCGCTGGCAACCGTCCCGATACCGTCTACATAGTCTATACCCCCTTCAGCTTTTGGGATAATCTTGACCAGGTATACACCTACCATTATTTCCTAAAGCCATTCTACTATGACGAGTATAAGCCTCTGATGACCGAGACAGTATGGAAACAGATAAAGAAGATACCCAAATATTGGGCTTGCCATATTCCCTTTATACAAACGACAGGATGGGCACCCGACATTCAGCAGGGCGAAAGACGCTATTCCTTCCTTTCACCAATATGCAAGGAGTATCTGTCGAAGATTGACTCTCTGGGGAGACGATACCATTTCTCCCTCGACATCGTTCCCACGTTTGTTGCCGAGCATTGGAGAGACAGCATCAGCCACTTCAACCGCAACGAGTATGCCGATTGCAGCTATAGAGAAAAGCTGTCGTCGTTTTTGGACAGCATCCGTTTCCTCGACGATTCCTGTTTCGTAGACGAAGTGCACCTGAGAAATCCCGGTCTCTACAAGCACCTGATTGACAGACGTCTCCATTTACAAGAGTAACTCCAAAACTCCGCAGCCATAGTCAACCTCTATTGGTTTACTTGGGGTGGCTGGAGGGCGGATTTTTCCCGAAGAGCGAGAACTCGCCCGTATCACATTGCTTGTGATATCCGGCGGAAGTAAACAGACTGTCGTTTTCGCTGGAATGATAGCAGAACACGAAATCGGCCTTGCCAGATATGGCGTCTTCATATTGTTTCCTTTTCATCTCGACGGTCTCTCCTGTCTGGGTGTGCCAATAAACCGAGCCAGGCAAAGCACACGAAGGAGTGCCAAATCCTCGGTCGGTAAACCTATAATAAATAATCGTAGGCTTCTCCTTTTGAGCCAGATAGGATCCTATTTTGTAGAAATCGTTCTTTTCTCCCTTATTGGTGCAAAAGAACAAATTCGGAACGAGAAAGCCTTCCGTAAAGGTGAAATTGGCTAACACTAGCAGGGCGAATACGAATGCAAATACACGCTTCGCCCTCTTCAACAGCCATTCCCTGTTCATTTCCAACATACATATCACAAAGAATAACGCAAAGAACAGGCAACAATTCACGTAATGCCTGTGGATGGCATGGTGAATAGACAACCCATAAAAGCCGAGGAATGCGATTAGCAGGAAAAACTTGTGCTTTTCCACCCTGCGGGAAATCATCAGACATCCAGCTACGCAGACCACGAACAATGCCGCATAATAGGCATCGTACAACGTTCGGAGCCATTCTCTCAAATATACGAGGAATACATTATCGCTCTGTACGGTTGCCATAGTATTTGCAAAATACTCATACAGGAAATCCCCAAGCGTATTTGTAAACAACATATAAATCAAGAAAGGAAGAGCCAGACCGGCAAATCCTGCCATGAAGTACATCAAAGGCACACCTACAGGCAGATGTTCTTTCAGCAGATAATACAGGAAATAGCAGCCTGTGACTCCTAGCATGGCTGTAATGCTGAACTTTATCAGAAGCGCCCACATCATGGCGAAGCCCAACATGAAAGCTGCCTTTTCAATATGACGCCTGTTTTGGCCATTATCCTTATACAACACACGGCACATCATGTAGAAAGTGGCAGAAATGACTGGCTGGCACCAGTCTTCCGCACTTGTCTCAAAATGATACCAAGGGTTAAAATAGGCCAATGAGACAAGAGGAAGTGCCAAAAGGGCTAGCCTGCGATTGTCGTTCAGGAATAAACGGGCTATCTTGTAGTCGAAATAAAACACGACACTATAGGAAAGGACATCAAGCCAGAAAACGCCAAGATAGTTGCGAGGTGACATCAAATAGGCTATTCCATTTATCAGCCACAACAACGGCCCTTTGGAATCGGCAAAATCCACATACGGCAACATTCCTTCCATCCAGGCTTTACCACAGGTGAAAAATACCGCGCTGTCCCACCTGTAGTTCATATCATGAGTAAACGAGTCTGGCGACACGAAAAACAATAACACGAAAGCCCATAACAAGCAGATGCCAAACGCTTTCAACTCTGGTTCGTTTCTTGTAATACTACTCATATAAGAATCATCATATTAAACACATATCATTTATGGTGTTCCATAAGTACCCCTTTCTATGTGCAAAAATACTACTTTTCGTTTAAACCGCCAAATGTTTTGTCATTATATTTTTTGTGTTTTCCGAAATAATCACTACCTTTGCAGATTGAAGAAGATAGTGAGGCATTATGAGAATTATCTGCGACGCACCAGGACAGACCTGTAACCGGCTGTGGACATACGTGGCATCGGTGGCACGTTGCGTGGTTGAGAAGAAGAAGATGACCATCATCTTCTTCGACTGGACCATTGAGGACTTCCCCAACCTGCTCCATTGCAAGTTCATCTATTTCCCCCTCTACCACAAGTGGTATTTGGAGCACGGCAACGGATGGAACAACTACAAGGGACTGACGTGGAAGGTGACCCACAACAAGACTTGGGACAAGATATTCCGTTTCTTCGGATGCAAGAAAGGCTGGGACACGATGGATGACACTAGGTATCTGGCACAGGCGAAACATGAGCTTCAGCACATCTTCCGTCCAAAGGATGAGATTACCACCAAAGCGGAGGCATTCATGGCTACCATTCGCAGGCAGGCCGACATTGTCGTAGGCGTTCACATACGGCATGGTGACTACAAGGACTTCTTCGGCGGGCTGTTTTACTACACTTTGGAGGAATACCACAAGTTCATGCTCAAGATAAAAGCCATCTATCCTGCAAAGAAAGTGGCATTCTTTATCAGCAGCAACGCATCCTTCTCTACCGACATCTTCAACGACTGTCTGTGCTTCCGTTTCGAAAAAGAGCCGTCAGGCGACATCCTCGACCTCCACACTCTTTCCCTCTGCGACAGGATATTGGGGCCGTGGAGCACCTATAGCCGTTGGGCTTCCTTCATCGGCGAGGTGCCGCTCTGCTGCATCAAGGACAGAAACCAGCAGTTTAGCGAAGACAGTTTCTCGGTCATTTCAGACTTCTATCACTTTGAGAATGGCGAACATACAGTAGAGTATTGGCTCAAAGGTGTAGAGGGCAGAGGCTACGATTTGTTGGGCAATGCTATCAAACGCCCTAGTTCCAAATCTTGATCATACGTAGCAAAGGGTCTCAGCCCAGCCCAGTCGTAGAAGGTTAATTCACCGAAGTACACCCTTCCTTCTACCAGAAAGAAGTCGACCCTGACAAAGGGAATTCCCTTCGAGAGCTTCCCGGCCAGCGTCTTCATCAGTTCAAAACACACAGGCTTGTCAAACTCGGGCACAGCTCTTTTAAATCCGTGGTCAATATTCACCACATTAAAATCCATGTCATAGAAGTTCTCAAACACGTCATCGTTCTTAATCGTACAATACATGTATTTGGGAACTCCGTTGAAACACCAGAACTTATAGTCACGCAGCACTTCACCTGTGTGGTCATCGAGCAGCATGTCTGCCAAGATACGAGGCTTCACATCCTTATATACCCATTCACGAGTCCACCAGAAGAAGTTGTTGCGCATCGTAGTCTCTAGCCTTTCCTTTGCCCGGCGTTTGTCGAAAGTGGCCTTGTCCGTACATACTATCCGCCCGCCAGAATCGTGGGTGCATTTCAGGATGAAGCGGTCGGGAAGCTTGTCGAAGTCGATGTCGTCGAAACTCTCCCACACGCCATAGCACGGCACGACATATTCGTCGCCTATACACTCCCTGACATACTCCTTCACATCATACTTGTTGGCCAATCGGGTGTACAGAGGATTCCTGTCGTTTAGCTTCAACCAATTCAATTTTTCATTAAACGACTGAGGGTCGTCAAGATTTAAGTTCCTTTGGAACTTCGTCTTATAGATAATCCGCAGCCATAAGCTATCTGGCCACCACTTATACGTTCGGTTCAGGAAACTCCAGAAACAACGGTGCAAAAATGCCTTCATAATAAATATTCACGCTATCTTGATTGCAAAATTACAAAAAAAAATGCTTTTACAGCAGCATTTCGATATTTTTTTTTATCTTTGCGGTCAAAAAACATACAAAACATGAAAATCGCCATCCTCACATCGGGCATATTGCCTGTTCCTGCCGTCAGGGGAGGAGCCGTAGAAAACCATATCGATTTCTACCTCAAGTACAATCACGAGCACCACCTGCACGACATGACTGTTTTCAGCGTGTGGGATGAGAACATCACGGGCCATCCGGCATTGGAGTCCGACGCGAACCACTATGTCTACATAGAGGTAAAGAGCCTGATGGCCAAGATACGCAAAAACCTTCACTACAAGATTCATGGCGAGAAATACTACCACTACACTATTGAGTACTATTTCAGGGAAGCATGGAAGCGACTGACAAAGCAGCACTACGACATCATCCTGCTTGACAACCGTCCCGGCTACGCTGCTGGCATGGAAGTACCGGCAGGTACAAGCCTGTACCTCTACCTGCATAATGACCTGCTCAACAGCCAGACGAAAGCCGCTCAGGAAATCTACGACAAGGCGTCACGTATACTTACCGTTTCCGACTACATCGCCAGTTGTGTAAGGACCATCAATCCCAATGACACGAAGTGCATACCTATACTGAACGGAATAGATACCGAAGCTTTCTCGCCTACGGCAAAAACCAGCATCACACGCAGACAGATGGGCTTCACAGACGATGACTTCATCATGGTGTTCAGCGGAAGAGTGACTCCCGAAAAGGGCGTGCGAGAGCTTATTGAGGCCATCACTCGGCTAAAAGACCATCCTCGCATGAAACTGCTCATCATCGGAAGCCCGTTCTATGGCGATACTGCCGACGAGGACGAGTTTGTCAAGGCACTCAAGTTGCAGGCAAAACCCGTGGAAGACCGCATCCGATTCACAGGCTTCATCCCTTACAGCCAGATGCCCGACTACCTGAGAATATCCGACGTAGCTGTCATCCCGTCACTCTGGGACGACCCTTGCCCCAATACCGTGCTTGAGGCGCAAGCCGTGGGACTGCCTATCATCACTACCCGACGAGGCGGCATACCCGAGGAGGTGACCGAAGAAGGTGCCGTCATGCTCACAACCGACGAGAATTTCACCGCCAACCTCACCTCCGCCATCCTCGACCTCTACCTCCATCCCGAGAAACGGCTGGCGATGGGGAAGGCTTCGCTGGCCCACTCTGCTTACTACAACAAGCAGCGCTACGCAGAGGACTTCTTCAAGGCCATAGGGTGAAGAACAGCGCTACGCAGAGGACTTCTTCAAGGCCATAGGGTGAAGGAAACAATGGGCTCCCGATATCACATCGGAAGCCCACCACAACACAAACACAAAAATCAGTCCTACAATTGAAGGACTGTATGTCCAACCATTTAAAAACAATTATTGTATACCGTCCTCGCGCAGCTTCTCCTGCCAGCGCCAGGCACTCTTCAGCACTTCCTCCGTAGGTGTGTCGGCCTTCCAGCCCAGCACCTTGTTGGCCTTGTCCACATTGCCCCATACCTGCTCGATGTCACCCTCTCGGCGGGGTGCATACTCCCAGTTCACCTTCACGCCTGTTGCCTTCTCGAAGCCCTCTACCACTTCCAGCGTGGAGAGTCCTCGTCCTGTGCCGATGTTGAACACCTCCACGGCGTCGGTATCGGGATTGTCGAGCACGCGCTCCATAGCCTTCACGTGCGCCTTGGCCAGGTCTACCACGTAGATGTAGTCGCGTATGCAGGTATGGTCGGGCGTGTTATAGTCGTGTCCGAAGATTTTCAGCTGCTTGCGGATGCCGATGGCCGTCTGGGTGACGAAGGGGATGAGGTTCATGGGCACGCCGTTTGGCAGCTCGCCGATGAGTGCCGAGGGATGTGCGCCAATGGGGTTAAAGTAGCGCAGGATGATGCTCTTGATGGGTGCGCCGCTGTGGATGTAGTCCTGTATAATCTCCTCGTTAATCTGCTTCGTGTTGCCGTAGGGCGACAGGGCTTTCTGTATGGGCGCACTCTCCGTGACGGGCAGGTTCTCGTCGGAGGGCTGTCCGTAGACGGTGCACGAGCTGGAGAAGATGATGCCCTTCACGTTGTATTTCGGCATCAGCTCCAGCAGGTTGATGAGCGAGGTGAGGTTGTTGCGGTAGTAGAGCAGCGGTTTCTCCACGCTCTCGCCCACAGCTTTCGATGCGGCGAAGTGGATGATGCCCTCTATCTTCGGGTACTTCTGGAATACGCCCTCCAGCGCCTCCATGTCGCAGCAGTCCACCTTCTCGAAGGCAGGGCGCACGCCCGTAATCTTCTCGATGCCGTCTACGACGCTGGCGTTAGAATTCGACAGGTTGTCGATGATGACCACTTCGTAGCCTGCCTCCTGCAGCTCTACGGTAGTGTGGCTCCCAATAAAGCCGGTGCCACCCGTCACTAAGATTGTTTGTTTCATAGTTTTATTTTCGTTGTTTTCGGGATTTCGATATTTCGATATTTCGGGATTTCGGGATTTCGACGTCTCGACATTTCGAAATCTCGCCCTCTCGCCCTCTCGCTAAGAATACATCCTGGCTTTTTGCTCCTTGATTTGCTCGTCGTAGATGTAGTCGTCATACTGCATGAGCTTGTCGATGGTGCCACGCGGCGTCAGCTCGATGATGCGGTCGGCCACCGTCTGTATGAACTCATGGTCGTGGGAGGCGAAGAGGATGTTCCCCTTAAACTGCACCAGGTTGTTGTTGAAAGCCTGAATCGACTCCAGGTCGAGGTGGTTCGTCGGCGTGTCGAGGATGAGGCAGTTGGCGTTCTTCAGCTGCATACGGGCTATCATGCAGCGCATCTTCTCGCCACCGCTAAGCACGCACACCTTCTTCAGCACGTCCTCCTCGCGGAAGAGCATCCTGCCGAGGTACGACTTCATCAGCACCTCGTTGCCTGTGCCGTATTGCGAGAGCCAGTCCACGAGGTTCATCTCGCTCTGGAAGAACGCCGTGTTGTCCAGCGGCAGGTAGGCTGTGGTGATGGTCACGCCCCACTTGAAGGTGCCTGCCTGCGCCTCGCGGTTGCCGTTGATGATTTCGAAGAGGGCCGTCATGGCCTTGGGATTGTGCGAGAGGAACACCGTCTTCTGCCCCTTCTCTATGACGAAGCTCACGTTGTCGAAGAGCACCGTGCCGTCGGCGTCGACAGCCTTCAGCCCCTCCACCTCCAGAATCTGGGTGCCCGGCTCACGGTCCATCTGGAAGATGATGCCCGGATACTTACGCGTAGACGGCGTGATCTGCTCCACATTCAGCTTCTCCAGCATCTTCTTTCGGGAAGTGGTCTGCTTCGACTTGGCCACGTTGGCCGAGAAGCGGCGTATGAACTCCTCCAGCTGCTTGCGCTTCTCCTCGGCCTTCAGCTTCTGGTTCTGCTGCTGCCGCAGGGCCAGCTGCGAGCTCTCATACCAGAAGGAGTAGTTGCCCGAGAAGAGGGTCACCTTTCCGAAGTCGATGTCGACGGTCTGCGTAGACACGGCATCGAGGAAGTGTCGGTCGTGCGACACCACGAGCACGCATTGCTCCAGGCCCGAGAGATATTCCTCCAGCCATTGCACGGTGTCGAGGTCGAGGTCGTTGGTAGGCTCGTCGAGCAGCAGGTTGTCGGGATGTCCGAACAGCGCCTTGGCCAGCATCACGCGCACCTTCTCGTTGTTCGAAATGTCGCTCATCAGCTTGTAGTGCTGCTCCTCCTTCACGCCGAGGTTCTGCAGCAGCTGCGCAGCCTCGCTCTCAGCCTCCCATCCGTTCATCTCGGCGAAGGCCATCTCCAGCTCTGCGGCGCGGTTGCCTTCTTCCTCGGTCATCTCTGCCTTGGCATAGAGGGTCTCGCGCTCCTTCATGTTCTTCCACAGCGGCTGGTGGCCCATCAGCACGGTGTCCATCACGGAGAAGGCGTCATACTTGAAGTGGTCCTGCTCCAGCACACTCAGGCGCTCGCCAGGCCCCAGCTCCACCGAGCCTTTGTTCGGCTCCAGGTCGCCGCTGATGGCGCGCAGCAGCGTAGACTTGCCTGCGCCGTTGGCTCCGATGATGCCGTAGATATTGTCGCTCGTGAACTTCAGGTTCACGTCCTTGTACAAGGTCTTCTTGCCAAACTGGATAGCCAGGTTTGTCAGCGTTATCATCTTCTGTTTACGATTTACTGGTTTTCGTTTTTCAATTAACGATGCAAAGATAATAAAAACTTCTCAGTTCAGCGTCAGGAGTAAGAAGTAATTCTCCGTGTTTAACAATTATTAATTTTCCTTTGAGATAAAAAACCACTCACGCATGCCCCTAAACTGCCAACTCTTTCGTACCTTTGCACCCCGAAAAATAAGAAACAACGCAGATTTATCATGGAATATATGTCACAAGAGGGCTACGACAAACTGGTAGCCGAACTTCATCAGCTGGAGCACGTAGAGCTGCCGCAGGTAAGGGATGCCATCTCCGAAGCGCGCGACAAGGGCGACCTCAGCGAGAACTTTGAGTATCATGCTGCCAAGCGAGAGCAGGGGCGACTGCTGGGCAGGATACGCTTCATGCAACGGGTGCTGGAAAATGCCCGCGTCATCGACACCTCGCGCCTCGGCTCCGACGCCGTAGGCCTGCTGTCGAGGGTGGAGATGACCAACCTGAACAATAACGCCCGTATGACCTACACCATAGCCAGCCCCCATGAGGCCAATCTGCGCGAGGGCAAAATCTCCATCAAGTCGCCCATTGCCCAGGCCCTCCTGAAGAAGCGTGCGGGCGACGTCGTAGAGGTGCGTGTACCCGCAGGCATGCTGAAGCTGCGCATCGACAGCATCACCCTTTCCTGACGGATGTGAACTTGTCCCGCTCGCAGCATGCGCCCGTCGCGGACTTGGCGGGCCTGGTAGGAGAAACACGTTGAGCAACGAAAAAATAGTGTTCGCCTAGTAGCGAAAACCAGCCTTTTTATAGCAGAAACTGGCCATGACATGGGCCATTCGGCCACAAAAACTCCTTCCAAGTGATGTCGGAGTACGATTATTTGAACGGCTGTAATGTGCGCCAAGGACGGGAGAAAGCACAAAAATGAGGGTTTCGCGCATGTCGCGTGGCACCAGTAGAGCTAAAAAATGGATATTATCTGGGCTTTATCAAGGTTTGACATTGCAGACGCTGTTGTCTTCAGACGTCATACCTCGTTGGTTTTCAGCCTTTTAGAGAAATAACTAACTAGTCGGTTGTTTCAGTTTCAGTTGTTTCAGTAGTTTTTCGGGGGGTGGTATCGACCCTCTTTCTTATATAACTTACTAATTATTAATTAGTTATAAGTTCTTAAAGGGCTGTTTTGAGATATAACTGACCCTCTGAAACGTTACTGAAACTGAAATACTGAAACAAACAGACACACATTTCCCTACAAGGCCAGCCGCAGCCTTGCGTCCCTTTGGTAGCAAGCCGCCGGAGGATGAGCGCCCGAGCTACGGTCGCCAAAACGTAGCAAAACCTTAAAGTTTGGCAATAATATAGCAGTTGGCACTTAATCAATTATTCCGCATGGCGCTCCTCCCCTCAAGGGGAGGGGTAGGGGTGGGGTCTCTAACTTCCTTCAGCGAGTTTGACATCGTCTGTGTACTCTCAGTGGAAATAGTTACAGACCCCACCCCTGCCCCTCCCCTTGAGGGGAGGGGAGTGGCTACCGCCGGAGAATAATTCCTGTGCCAACTGCTTTATTATTGCCTAAAGTTTAGTAGAAACCAAAGAAGAAAAACGCTGCCGCATACCGCATGGGAACGCCTTTTGCAGTACCAAGAAGGTGGCTATTGCTGTCCCTGACTGTGCCGTCGCTCTCGACTTTCCCTAATGTGGAGTTGTTACGATTGCGCACAGTTCCGTTGCTTTCAACTTTCCCCAGATAGGAGTTTTGGCTGTCGCGCACATCACCATTACGGTCTATCTTACCAAGGTAACGGTTATTACTGTCGCGGATGTCACCATTACTGCCAAAACGGCCTATCACCGAATTGTTGCTATTCCTCACCGTTCCGTCATCATCAATCCTTGCAACAACCGAATTGTTGCTGTTTCTTATGGTTTGGGAATAGCAAATGGGAGCCAGAACCAGCATCATCAACAGTACAACTAACACTTTCCTCATATTGAGACAAATTTGTCGCCTAGCTAGCAGTATACATAGTCGTTAGGAATTGCTCTGCTTCGGCCAGCGTGTCGAGCTTTCCCACGTCGAGCAGGCGGAGGTCGTCTTTTACCAAGCCTACGATGCGGGAACGATGGCAGATGCTGAGATAGAAGTCCATGATGGGGAAGCGGTCGGGAAAACGCTCCATCAGGGGGAAGAGACGGGGCGAGAAGGAGTGGATGCCGGAGAAGGCGAAGGGGTAAAGAGAAACCTCACCCCCGGCCACTCTCCAGGGGGAGAGAGGAGTAGACAGATCCAGGGGCGCATTGCGGAGCCAAGGGAAGGGCGATTTCACCTCGCCGGTCTCTATGTTCGTCCAGCCCATGAGGCGCATGCCGGCATCGAAGAGGAGGTAGCGCTTCGTCTTGCGGCGGCTGACCAGCAGCACAGCATCCTCCTCAGGCAGGTGCTGGCGGGCGAACCACCCGTAGTCCACATTGTCGAGTATGTCGACATTATGGATGAGGACGGGGCTGTCGTCGGGAAAGAGGGGCGCAGCTTTCTTGAGTCCGCCGCCCGTCTCCAGCAGCTTGTCGCGCTCGTCGCTGAAATGTACGAAATAAGCATAGTCGCTATTTTCTACATGGTCGATGATCTGCTGGGCAAAGTGGTGGACGTTGACCACGAAGTGCTGGTAGCCTTGTGCCATCAGCCGCTCAACGACGATGTCTATCAAGGGCCGTCCGCCGACAGGCACCAATGCCTTGGGCATGCTGTCGGTAAGGGGCTTCAGGCGGGTGCCCAGCCCAGCGGCGAATATCATAGCTTGTTTCAAAACCTTGCTAATTTACTATTTAACTATTTACGATTTACTATTTATTTACTATTTGACTATTTTATTAATTTACTATTTGACAATTTACAATTTATTTACTATTTGACAATTTACGATTTACAATTAATTTACTATTTGAGTATTTACAATTTGGCTGGCGCATCAGCTGCTAGCTAAAAATCCAAACTCCTAATTCCAGATTCCTAACTCCTAATTCCTAACTCTTAACTAGAACTGTGTTTATTCCCTGCTCGCGATGGCAGATGCGCACCTCGATGCCGAACTTGCTATGCAGGTGCTCGGCCAGGTGCTGGGCGCTATAGACGCTGCGATGCTGTCCGCCGGTGCAGCCGAAGGAGAACATGAGCGAGGTGAAGCCGCGCTGGATGTAGCGGCGCACATGGGCGTCGGCCAGCTTGTAGACGGAGTCGAGGAAGGTGAGAATCTCGCCGTCGTCCTCCAGGAAGCGGATGACGGGCTCGTCGAGTCCTGTCAGCTGCTTGTAGGGCTCGTAGCGGCCGGGATTGTGGGTCGAGCGGCAGTCGAAGACATAGCCGCCGCCATTTCCGCTCTCGTCCTCGGGTATGCCCTTGCGATAGGAGAAACTGTAGACCTTGACCACCAGCGGCCCTTGAGCGTCGTACTTCGAGAAGGTGGCGGGACCATCCTGCGGATGAGGCTTGTAGGGGTTGCGGTCGGTAATCTTGTAGCCGTCGGCACGCGACGCGGTGGCTTCCACCTGCCGGAAGCGGGGCAGCATGGTGAGCCGTTGCAGCAGGTCGGAGAGATAGGGATAGGGGAAGGTGGCCGACGCGAGCAGCTCGCGCAGGTTCTGCATGGCCGGGGGGATGGAGTCGATGAAGTGCTGCTTGCGCTCGAAATACCCCCGGAAGCCGTAGGCGCCCAGCACCTGCAGCTGGCGGAAGAGGACGAAGAGCCGCAGGCGCTCCACGAACTTATGGGGCGAGGGCACCTCCGTGTACTGTTTCAGCGCGTTGTAGTATTCGTACACCAGCTCACGCCGCAGCTTGTGGGGATACTTGGCCGATGCCTGCCAGAGGAAGGAGGCCAGGTCGTAATAGTAGGGCCCTCGGCGTCCGCCTTGGAAGTCGATGAAAAACGGGGTATGATTGGTCAGCATGACGTTCCTGGCCTGGAAGTCGCGGTAGAGGAAGCACAGCTCGTCGCCGGCAGTTGTGAGGTCCTTGGCCAGCAGGCGGAAGTCGGCCTCGAGCTTCAGCTCATGGAAGTCAAGTTCTGTAGCCTTCAGGAAGCAGTACTTGAAATAGTTCAGGTCGAAGAGCACGGAGTCGGTATCGAAGGCGGGCTGCGGATAGCAGTTCTGGAAGTCGAGGTCGCGGGCACCCCGTATCTGTATGTTGGGCAGTTCGCGGATGGTCTGCTTCAGCAGCTCCTGCTCCGCCAGCGTGTAGCGTCCTCCTGCCTCTCGCCCGCCCCGTATGGCATCGAAGAGCGACACCGACCCCAGGTCGGTCTGCAGATAGCGCAGCTCGTCGCTGCTTACTGCCAGGATGTGGGGCACAGGCAGCTGGCGCTTCGTGAAGTGGCGGGCCAGGTAGACGAAGGCATGGTTCTCGTCGCGGCTGGTGCCTATGCAGCCTATCACGCTGTGCCCCTCGCCGTCGGTCATGCGATAGTAGACACGGTTGCTGCCCGCACCCGGCAACTTCTCCATCACCACGGGTGCCGCCCCACTCCATTGAATGTATAGTTCTTTCAGTTGTTGCATAAAATTTCGCAAGTTCGTTTCTGAACGCAGCGCCGCAGCGTCTCAGCGGATGACGGCGGCAATAGTTGAAGTGCGCAGGGGGTGGCAGGAGCCACCTGCAGCGCGTGCAAAGCCCGGCGCAGCCTATTGCAGGGTGAGTGCCATCAGGCCGATGACCACGTCGTTGGAAAGAGTGCGCACGGTGAGGCTCTTCAGTTTCTTTTTCTGGTCCAGCGGCATGCGCAGCATCTGGGCTGCGCCGCCTGGTATCTCCCGGCCATAGACGCCCTTGATGCCGAGCTGTTTGCCCAGGTCACGGCTGACGTCGCCCGTACTCAGGCAGACGCGGTAGGGGCGCTGCTCCATCGTCTGGAACGCCTGTCCGTCGATGTAATAGTCCTGCTCTATGGGACACCAGTTCTCGGGGTTGCGCAGGCGCAGCGTGTCGGTAGTGTTGTCGAGATAGGTAGCCACTACCAGCCCGTTGTCGATGTGGCATTGCATGTGGTTGGTGCTGCCCGCCATGAGCAGATAGGCCGACGAGGCGTTGCCTCTCAGGGGGATGACGATGCTGTCGGGATAGTTGTCCCACAGGCTGGTGAAGACGATGTTTTTACCCTTGGACGGAGAGCGGAAGGGCACTCCCTTGACGAGCACCTCTCCGCCCTGAATCTTGGAGCGGAAGCCAGCATCGTCGATGGTGGGCGTGTAGAGCGGATGGCACCACTCCCCTACCCCCTGCACCGGCAGCTCCAGCGAGGTGGACTTAGGGCGTGGCGACAGGTAGCGGTTCTTGAAGATGTCGGTCACCTGGGCGTTGAAGGCGTTGTCCACGTTCTGCGGCAGGAACTTCCCCGAGAGGGAAGGTTCAGAGAGCCCCAGCTTTCTTGCGTCCTTCAGCAGCGGCGTTGCCATAGTGACCGTCGGCTCGCTGTAGTCGTTCAGCACGTCGTACTCTATCACTTGATGCTTCTCGCTGTTGCCCTCGATGTCGCGGTACTGCCCGTCGGCCAGGTTCTGTCTTACCACCATCTTCAGCGGCTTTCGGAAGTTCTGCGTTATTTCCAGACGCACCTTCCCGTTGGCCTTGCTGTAGACATACTCTATATAGGGGGTCTTCAGGGCTGCACTGTCCCATGCCTGCGGGAAGCCGGGACGGATGACGCATTGCCCGTAGAGGGCTTGGGGGATGACCCCGAAGAGTCCCTGTATGAAGGTGCGCGAGGAGATGCCTATGCAGTCGCCAAAGTCACGGTAGCACTCACCCCGGGCAGCGTCGAAGTGCGACAACTGGCCGAAGTTGGCGGGTGACTGTCCGAAGTACATCTGGTCGAGGATGTTGGCACGCATCAGGTGGTAGCCTTCTTCAGGCCGCCCGGCCTGGAAATAGGCCAGCGCGGTGTGCATCACCTCGGCCGGAGCCACGTTGTTGATGCTCCAGGCGTAGGGCAGCCAGTTGCTGGTGGCAATGGTCTGGAAGATGGAGTCGACGGTGAAGTGGGGAATCTCGCGGTCGATGTAGAGCGTCGACTGGTAGGCCTGTTCGGGCGTGCAGACGCCGCAGTCTATCGGGGTGTAGATGCTCCACACGGCAGCACGCTCGTGGACACGTTTCAGCCCCATGCCGTCCTGGTATTCAGCCCAATGGGCAGGTGAGGGGTGGGAGGAGGAGAGCCACAACCTGTCGTTCATGGCCTTCTTGATGGCCTCAGCCTCCTGCCGGTATGGCTCGGGGTTCTCGCCTATGAGCTCGGCAATGCGTGCTGCCAGCAGGTTACCTCGGTAGTTATAGGCCGACGAATGGGTCACGGCCCCGCCGTTGTAGTAGAGGGCGTCGCTGGCCCAGATGCAGCAGTAGGCATCGTAGAGGTGGTCGCCGTCGGCATCGAAGTTGCGCTTCTCCCATGCCAGATGGCTGGTGATGACTGGCCACATCTTGCGCATGTAGGCAGGGTCGGCGTCATACTGGAAGTGCCAGAGCAGCTCGTCGATGTAGCAGAGGTTCATGTCGTAGTGGTGCATCTGGTCGTTACGCTCAGGGTTGCGGCAGATGTAGCCGTTGGAGTACATCTGCGTGCCCCATTTCTTCTCTGCCCGAGCCATGTTCTCGGCTGCGTCCTGCGAGGGAGCGGCGATGGTGGCAGGCACGTTGGTCACCTGGCTCTTGGCGTAAGCATCGAAATGGCTCACGGCGCGGTCGGGCCAGCCCAGCACGTCGCCCATGTATGCGGCGCGCCAGCCGGCCAGGGGCATGCGCCAGCCTATGCAGCCGTGCAGCCAGGTCTTGCCGTCCCAGGCTCCGTCGGCAGCCATCACCAACGCACCGCCAAGGGTGTTGATGTAGGGGTCGGGGGTGCTGAACTGTATGCGGCGCGCCAGCTTCCTGTTGTAGTCAACGGCATCGTTGAATGCCTTGAAGGCGTCGCCGTCGTGCATGAAGTAGATGGAGTCGCGGCGCATAACCAGATGTGCGAAGTTGCTGCTGCGGGTGGCCTTGCCTATTACCAGCCCCTTGCCCGTCGGCGACGGCTCGAAGATGCCGGGCTTGTCCACACCCAGGTCGCCGTTGCGCTGCATCTTCTCGTCGGCAATGTCGCAGAGCCTGACCTGTACCTCCAGCTGCTGTCCCTTCAAGGCGTCGCAGATGAACTGCCAGATGGCTCCCTCCACATCGTGCAATGCCACCACATGCACCCGCACGATGCCGTTGCCGATGTGGTCCCAGCGGTGGTCACCCAGCAAATAAGTGCGCATGCCGTCGCGGTAGTAGGACTTGCAGTAGTCGGTAGAGTCGATGGGCACACCCTCAATATAGAAGCGCACACTCTTGTGGTGGCCTTTCTTCACTACGGCAAAGATGGGGCGGTCGCTGGTCTCCACACGGTAGTCGGTCCATCCGCCATACAGGGCACGGGTGAAGCGGTTGCGCCCGTTCTCGTTCACGATGTTGTCGTCCTGGGGGAAATACTGCTGCCAGCGCGCGGTGCCGCGCTTGTCGTCGTTATAGGATTGCAAGGCACCAATATCGGTCTGCGCCTTCACGCCCAACATGGAGGTGAACAGCACGGAGCACAGAAGTGATAAAGCTCTCATCGTCTGCCCTCCTTTCGTTTTTTCCACCAGTCAACTATCAGGTTCTCAACCAAGATTAGCAGGATAAGGATGCCCAGAGACATCCAGAAACTGCCCGTGAGATTGTAGATGGCCAGGCACACCGTAAAGGTGATGACCCAGCGTAAAATAAATTTCCAATTCATACGTGCCGCCAAAGGTACGAAAAATCGGGCGAAGCACCAAATTTTTCCCTGTATTTTTTTTGCACACATCTATAAGGAACGACCTCCCCGAAAAGGAGCCAGGTTTGCGAAAGACAGGAAATGGGGGGCTTTACAAACAGCTTAGACTAAAAAACACAAAACCCTGCAACTCTGCACTAACGACGTTCAAAAGCCTGTCATGCAAGCAGTTGCATGGTGTACACTTAGCTGCAAACCCTGCACGGCATTTATTGAACATGGCAGCCAGATAATCAAAAAATCATTCTCCTCATGCGAAAATACGAACCCCTTCTGGAAAAATACGAACGCCATTTCGAAAAAAACGAACGCCGTTTTTTCGTCCCAAGCCTTGGGACATTTCTGTGGCATGGTCGTTGTTGTCCCAGCAGTACACTTCTGAATACACCATGCAGCGTTTTCAACAAAGTGTACACCCGTCAACTAGCTACAAGCCAAGCTGTTGACCATCCTTAGTGCAGAGTTGCAGGGTTTATAGTCTGATGGTGTCATTTACAGTATTGCAGGCACAAAATAAACCGGCTGTCATCCCGACAGCCGGTTGTCAAAAACAAACTACTTAAAAACTAATCTACTAAAACAAATCAAACTCTTTTTTCTGAGTGCAAAGGTACAAGGTTCTCGTTAAACTACCAAATATTCTACCACTAAAAAACAGCACTTATTGATTTACATCAAAGAGAAAAACACCTCTAAGACGAGACCACTTGCAATTTGACAAGTTAAGGTAGCAAAACAGTACGTTAATTAAACGAAAAAATCTTCATCATCACACATATTATTTGTACCTTTGCAGGCATTATGAAGAAAGCATTAGTTCTCCTTTGCCTGACACTAGTCATCATAACGGCATCGGCACAGACAGACTCTGTGAAAATCAAACAGAAGAAGGAACGACAGGTGGAACTCTCGGGCGAGGTCTACGACTCATTCACCAAGGCCAAGGTGAAGGCATTCATCACGCTGATGCGCAAGGACTCGACCGTTGTCGACACCATGACCTGCTGGACGTGGGGCACCAACAGCTACTACGAGTTCAAGGTGCCAGCCAAGAACGAGGACTTCATCATCCGCGCCACCGCCGACGGCTATCAGGACACCTGCATGGTCTACGAACTGCGCCACATTGCCCGCAACAACTACTTCGAGCTGCCGCGACTGCTGATGAAGAAGAAACAGCGCAGCGACGACGACATCTACAAAGAGGTAGGCATGGAGGGCGTGGTCATTACTGGCACGAAGGTGAAGCTGGCCTACCGAGGCGACACCTTGGTATACAACGCATCGGCCTTCAACCTGCCCGAAGGCTCGATGCTCGACGGACTGATACGCCAGATGCCGGGGGCCGAACTGAAAGACAACGGCGACATCTACATCAACGGCAAGAAAGTGGACTATCTCACGCTGAACGGCAAGGACTTCTTCAAGGGGCAGAACAAGGTGATGCTCGACAACCTGCCCTACTACACCGTGAAAGAGCTGAAGGTCTTCGACAAGAGCACGAAGCAGAGCGAACTGATAGGCCACGACGTGGAAAAGAAAGACTACGTGATGGACGTGCAGCTGAAGCGTGAATACAACAGGGGCTACATGGGCAACATAGAAGCAGGCCTCGGCACCGACCGCCGCTATCTGGGACGCCTGTTCGGCCTCTACTACGACGACCATTCGCGTGTCAGCATCTTCGGCAACACGAACAACATCAACGAGAACCGCCGTCCTGGCGGCGAGGGCGAATGGCGACCCAGCAACATGCCGCAGGGCTTGCAGGCCTCTAAGCAGACTGGCCTGCACATAGAGACGGAGGATGCCGACAAGAACTGGGAAGAAAACCTTGATGCCACCTTCTCGTGGAACGATGCCGACAACTGGAGCCGCACCAGCAGCGAGCGTTTTGCCTCCGGCGGCAACATCCTGAGCGGCAACGAGTCGCGAAGCCGTCAGAAACACTTCACGTTCAACGCTTACAACTACTTCCAAATCAAGAAGCCCTTCACCATGTCGGGATATCTCACCGCCAGCTACAGCAACGGCCACCGCACCAGCAACAGCCAGGACAGCACCTACCGGGAAACCATCATCAACCGGACGCTGAACGACGGGAGAAACAACTATCGCACGCTGAACCTGGAAGCAAGCCTGTACTTCCACCACAAGTTTGCCTGGGGCGACTACCTCTCAGCCGGCCTGGAAGGCAACTACGGCAGGCAGAAACCTAGCGAGAACTGGAGCATCGGACGCACCTACTATGCCCAGACCGACTCTACCGAACTGCGCCACAACTATACCGACGACCATAGCAACAGCTATAAATACAAGGCATCGTTCAGCTATACGCTTCAGCTGCTCAACAAATGGTTCATCAACACCGGAGCCAACTTTACCCAGGACATGAACAGCAACACCAACAGCCACTTCCGCCTGGACTGGCTGAAGGACGCGGCGGCAGACAAGCGGCAGACGGAATGGCTGCCCTCCACACGCGATGCGCTGCTGAGCGTCATGGACTACAACAACAGCGACATACAACGGCAACTGAACCGCACCTTCGAAGCCGCCGCAGAAATCTACCACTCCACCGACGATGAATTTTTTGAGCTGCGCCTGCCCATCGTCAATCCCCACGAACGGTTGCACTACTACGACTATGTGCTCGACACGATTGCCCGCCGCAGCTATGTAGAGTTCCGGCCCAGCATCAGCTGGTACCGCTGGGGCAAGGCGAAGGGCCTCAGCGAACTGGGCTACTACATGAGCATGAGCCGTCCGTCGCTGGCGAGCCTGATGCCGGTCGACGACACCACGAACCCGCTTGTCACCAACTACAACAACCCCGACCTGAAGTCCACCATCACCCACAGCGTGAACATAGGCTTCCAGTTCAACAACGACAGCACACGCCACTTCGCCCGCATCAGGAGCAATGCCTCGCTGACGCAGCGCTCCATCGGCACACGCACCGTCTACAACACCACCACCGGTGCCTACACCTTCATGCAGGACAACATCAACGGCAACTGGAACTGGAGCCTGAACGGCAGCTACGAGCAGCCCCTCGACAGCGCCAAGCGCCTCACCCTGGAGCAGCGCGCCGACATCGACTACACCCACTCCGTCGACTTCCCCGTCCTGTATGTTGCTGTATCACAGCAACAAACGGAACAGGAGAAAAGCACCGTGCACAACTGGAACCTGCACGAGCGCCTGGGTCTGGAGTACCAGAAGGACAAGCTCACCTTCGGCATCAGCGGCGAAGTCTACTGGCGAATGGCCAACAGCAAGCGCGAGGACTTCGAGCGCATATCGGCCTTCGAGTACAGCTACGGCGGCCACATCCGCTACACCATCCCCTGGCTCAAGCTCTACGTCGGTACTGATATCCGCATGTTCAGCCGCAGGGGCTACCAGAGCGAGATGATGAACACCGACGACCTGGTATGGAATGCCGAGCTGTCGCGCTCGCTCCTCAAGGAAAAGCTGACGCTGAAGCTCACAGCCTTCGACCTGCTGCACCAGCTCTCAAACAAACAGTACAGCGTGAACGCCCAAGGGCGCACGGAAACATGGACAAACTGCATACCCCGCTACGTGATGCTCAGCGTGGCCTACAAGTTCACACATACTCCGACGAAGTAAAAAAAACACGAAATACATGGAAACCAAGCAGAAAAAATACGACGAGCTGCTGCCACAGGTGGCTGCGCTCATCGAAGGAGAGAAAGAGGAAATGAGCGTGCTGGCCAACGTCAGTGCCGCTCTGAAGGAATGCTTCGGCTGGTTCTGGACCGGCTTCTACCTGGAGCGGGAGGGCGAGCTGCGGCTAGGCCCCTTCCAGGGCACGGTGGCCTGCATGCATATTGCCCACGGACGTGGCGTCTGTGGCACGGCTTTCGCCGAAAAGCGCAGCATCGTGGTGCCCGACGTGGAACTGTTTCCCGGACACATCGCATGCTCGTCGCTCTCCCGCTCGGAAATAGTCATCCCCATCTTCGACAGCTACGGCGAGCCGGTGGGCGTGCTCGACATCGACAGCACCGAGACCGCCGCCTTCGACGATACCGACTGTCGCAACCTCGAGCAGCTTTGCCTGCTGCTCAGCAGAAACCTCTACCACCAATGATGAAGAAACAGATTCTTTGCATAGGCCACATCACCCACGACCGCATCATCACCCCCACACAGCCCAAAGGCGTGGATTGTGCAGGCGGCACAGCCTACTATGTGGCCTGGGCCATGCACCACCTGCCGCAAGATGTCACGTTTGGCGTCATTACTGCCGTAGGCGACGAACTCAAGCCTGAAATCAGCCGGCTAGAAGCGGCCGGCGTCGACATCTGCAACCTGGGCAGCCCCACCAGCGTGTTCTTCGAGAACAGCTACGGACGCAACATGAACAACCGCCGTCAGCGGGTGCTCTCGAAAGCAGCTCCTTTCACCATAGAACAGCTGAAGAATGCGGAAGCCGACGTGTTCCACCTGGGCACCCTGCTCGTCGACGACTTCTCGCCCGAAGTGGTGGAATACCTGGCCGGAAAGGGACGTGTGTGCGTCGACGTGCAGGGCTATCTGCGCGAAGTGCGCCAGCAGCGCGTCTATGCCGTGGACTGGACTGACAAGCTGCGCGTGCTGAAACATACTGACATCCTCAAGGTGAACGAACACGAGATAGACGTGCTCACCGACGGAGAGCGCGACCTGAAACGCGGTGCCAAGCTCATCAACAGCTGGGGGGTGCGCGAGGTGCTCGTCACGCTGGGCAGCTACGGCAGCCTGATCTACGCCGACGACCGCTTCTACGAGATTCCCAGCTATGAGCCGCGTCAGGTGGTGGATGCCACCGGCTGTGGCGACACCTACGCCGCCGGCTACCTCTATGCCAGGGCCAAAGGGGCTTCGTATGAAGAGGCCGGACAACTGGCAGCTGCCATGTGCACGCTGAAAATGGAACATACAGGCCCCTTCGACGCCAACATCGAAGCGGCGCAGAAAATTGTTAGGGGGATGAAGATTGGCTTAAACAAATAAATAGGATAAACATGTCGATAACATCAAGCAAAACCATAGCCCAGCTCATCGGCCAGGCGCTGAACCTCAGCGTGGAGGCCGTAGGCAACGTGCTGACCCTGCTGGAAGAGGGCTGCACCATACCTTTTATATCGCGCTACCGCAAAGAGCGCACCGGTGCCCTTGACGAAGTGGCCATCGCCGCCATCAACGACGAGAACGAAAGACTGAAGGAAATCCTTAAGCGCAAGGAGACCGTCGTCAAGACCATTACGGACCAGGGGAAGATGACCCCAGAGCTGGAACAGCGCATCAGCGACTGCTGGGATGCGACCGAACTGGAGGACATCTACCTGCCCTACAAGCCACGCCGCCGCACCCGGGCCCAGGTGGCCCGCGAACAGGGGCTGGAGCCGCTGGCCCAGCTCATCCTCCTCCAGCGCGAGCAGAACCCCGAACAGGCCGCCCGCCGCTTCGTGGGCAACGGTTTGCCCGTTGCCACCACCGAAGATGCCCTGCGCGGCGCAATGGACATCATCGCAGAGACCATCAGCGAAGACGAGCGCTCACGCCAGCAGCTGCGTGGCAGCTACCGCCGGACAGCCATCATCACATCGAAAGTGGTGAAGGCCAGGCAAGACACCGACGAAGCCCAGAAATACAGCGACTACTTCGACTGGCATGAGCCGCTGAAACGCTGCTCCAGCCACCGCCTGCTGGCCATGCGGCGCGGCGAGGCGGAAGGTTTTCTGCGCCTGAGCATCGACCCCGTGGACGACCAGGAATGCATCGACCGGCTGCAGCGCCAATGGGTGCGCAGCAACAATGCCTGCGGCCAGCTCGTGGCCGAAGCTGCCGAAGACTCGTATAAGCGTCTGCTGAAACCCTCCATAGAGACGGAATTCTCCAGCCTCAGCAAGGAGAAAGCCGACGAGGAGGCCATCCATGTCTTCGCGGAAAACCTGCGCCAGCTGCTGCTCGGTGCCCCGCTGGGACAGAAGTGCGTCATGGGCATCGACCCCGGCTTCCGCACGGGCTGCAAGGTGGTGTGCCTCGACGCGCAGGGCAACCTGCTCCACCACGAGGCCATATTCCCCCACCCGCCCGTGAACCGCCGTATGCAGGCCACGGTCCATGTGCAGCAGATGATCAGCGACTACCACATCGAAGCCATCGCCATAGGCAACGGTACGGCCAGCCGCGAGACACGCGCTTTCGTGGAAAACAGCCTGACGGAAGGAAACGGCAAGCCTGGCATTTATGTAGTGAGTGAGGACGGAGCCTCAGTCTACAGCGCATCGAAGGTGGCTCGCGACGAGTTCCCCGACGAGGATGTCACCGTGCGCGGCGCCGTCAGCATCGGCCGCCGCCTGATGGATCCGCTGGCCGAACTGGTGAAGATCGACCCGAAGAGCATCGGCGTGGGACAATATCAGCACGACGTAGACCAGACGAAGCTGAAACGCCAGCTCGACCAGACCGTGGAGAGCTGTGTGAACCTGGTAGGCGTGAACCTGAACACCGCCAGCAGCCATCTGCTGCAGTATGTCAGCGGACTAGGGCCGACGCTGGCTAAAAATATTGTGGACTACCGTCGCGAGAACGGGCCTTTTGCCTCGCGCGCCCAGCTGAAGAAGGTGCCCCGCCTGGGGCCTGCCGCCTTCCAGCAATGTGCCGGCTTCCTGCGTATTCCCAATGCCAAGAACCCGCTCGACAACAGTGCCGTGCACCCCGAAAGCTATGCTTTGGTGGAACAGATGGCCAAAGACCAGGGGTGCACCGTGAAGGACCTGATTAGCCAAAAGGAACTACGCGCACGCGTGAACATCAATAAATATATAAACGAGGAGGTAGGCCTGCCCACGCTGACCGACATCATGCACGAGCTGGAGAAGCCCGGCCGCGACCCCCGCGAACACCTGGAGGAGTTTGAGTTCGACAGCCGCGTCCACACGATAGAAGATCTGGAGGAAGGCATGGTGCTGCCCGGCATCGTGACAAACATCACAAACTTCGGCGCCTTTGTCGACATCGGTGTCCATCAGGACGGACTGGTACACATCTCGCAAATGGCCAACCGGCGCATCAACCACCCCAGCGAAGTGCTGAAGCTGCACCAGCACGTCACAGTGAAGGTTCTAGAAATAGACGAGCGAAGGAATCGCATATCGCTGTCTATAAAGCAGGTATAGGAGTTGGAGCCCCTCCTAACCTTCCCAAGGGGAGAAATTCTCCCCTCCCTTGGGGAGGGGATGGGGGTGGGCTGATAGGAGTAAGATTAGAACTGGAAGTAGATAAATGGCTGTATCTCGCTGCTCTTCACCTGAATGACAATGTAGATAACAGCAGCAATGAGCAGGGCGCCAACCACCACCCCGCCACGACGGATGACGTCGACGCATCCCTCGTTCCAGCGGTCGGGAATGAAGTGGGTGACATAGCCAAACAGCATCAGGGCGAACACCTCCCAGTAGCCTGTCACCACCTGGGCGAAGAGCTCGGGATGGAAATCGGTGGCTATCTTGCTGATCATCGTCCAGGAAGCACCGAAAGTGTGGTTGCGGAAGAATATCCAGCAGAACACCACGAAATGGAAGGTAAGCACCACGGCCACGGCTTTCCTCCAGCCCCGGCTCACGTAGTACTTGTCGTGACGGAACACGTGTTCGCGCGTCCATTTGTGAATGGCCAGCGCCACGCCGTGCATGCCGCCCCAGGCCACGAAGTTCAGGCTGGCGCCATGCCATAGTCCGCCCAGCAGCATGGTGATGATCAGGTTGACATACTGCCGCACCTTCCCCCTGCGGTTTCCGCCCAGCGAGATATAGCTATAGTCACGAATCCACGACGACAGCGAGATGTGCCAGCGCCGCCAGAAGTCGGTGATGCTCACGGAGGTATAGGGGGCGTTGAAGTTCATGGGGAAGCGGAAGCCCAGCAGCAGGGCAATGCCGATGGCCATGTCGCTATAGCCGGAGAAGTCGCAGTAGATCTGCATGGCATAGCCGTAGGCACCGAGCAGATTCTCCACGCCGCTGTAGAGCGACGGGTTGTCGAAGATGCGGTCGACGAAGTTCAGGGAGATGTAGTCGCTGATGACCGCTTTCTTGAAGAGGCCGATCATGATGAAGAAGACACCACGGGCAAACATCTCCTGCGTCACCTCCAGCGGCTTGCGTATCTGCGGGGCAAAGTCGCGGGCACGCACTATGGGGCCTGCCACCAGCTGGGGGAAGAACGACACGTAGAAAGCATAGTCGAGCAGCGAGGGCAGTGGTTTCAAGTCGCCACGGTAGACGTCGATGACGTATGACATCGACTGGAACGTGAAGAACGAGATGCCCACGGGCAGGAAGATGTCCCACGGCTGGAAGTTCGACCCCACCATCTGCGCCCACATGCCGGCGAAGAAGTTGGTGTACTTGAAATAGGCCAGCAGCCCCAGGTCGATTATCAGGCTCAGCGCCACCAGCCACTTGCATGAGCGACAGCCGGTCTCCTCCGTCGAACTGTCACCCGTCTTCAAGGCTGCTATCTTCCGGGCTATGAGGAAGTCGCTCAGCGTGACCACGGCCAGCAGGAAGAAGTAGAAGCCGCTCGACTTGTAGTAGAAATAGTAGCTGAAGGCAGTGACGAAAATCAGCCGCAGCGTCCGCGTGTGCTGCATCAGCATATAGCAGAATGTGAATCCCAGGAAGAGCATCAGGAAGAGACCCGACGAGAAAATGAGCGGCTCGTCGGGGTTGTATGTCAACTGCTGTAATATCTTCTCCATCATTTCCTAACTCCTAAAAACCATAGCTGTGGTATCCGGCCATGAGGGCATCATAAAGAAAACGTGCCAGATGGCGTCCCCCACGGAAGTTGATGTGTGTATAGTCCTTGTTGGCCAGCCCACGGTCTACCAGCGACGCCATGCTCTCGCGCCCGCCCATAGCCTGGAAAAGGTTGAAGAAACCGACGGCCTGTTCGCTGGCCATCACCTGCTGGTAGGCCACCAGCTGCTCTACACCCCTCATGGTGCGCAGGCCGGCGTCTGAGCGCTGGTCACGGTCTGGCATACTGACTATGAGGATGCTGGCCTGAGGATAGGCCTGCCGCAGGTGGGCGATGGCCTTCCCCATCTGCTTGGTATAGCTGGAGTAATTGCCCTGACGGCTGTTGGCCACATTAAGGCCATAGTGCAGCACGATGAGGTCGTAGGGACGCTGCACGGCAAACTGTGCCAGCGTGGCGGCCGGAATCTGCGCCAGGGTAAAGCCTGCCGAGCCACGCATGCTGAAGTTGTCGACCACAACGCCTGCCGCAGGCTCCAGCGCCACACCGTAGAACAAGGTGCCGCTTCCCATGCCTGTCATCTGGAAGCTGACGCTGCGCATGGGCCGTGCCCGCTGCAATGAATCGACTGTCTGGTAGCCTGCCGTCCGCACGATAGCCTGCAAGTTCTGGGAGCCGCCAATGGTGTCGACCACAGTCGAGTCGCCGTTCAGCGTGGTGCGCAGCGTCAGTCCTCCGTTGGAGCGAAGGTAGAAGATGGCCTGGTCCCATTGGGCAATATGCTTTTTCGCCTTCGTACCCTTGTAGGTGATGCGGGCACCGTCGGAAGCCGTGAAATAGCGCTGGGCAATACCCTGGTTGGAGGGGCTGAAGGGATGTTTCACCACCTCGTATTCGTTGATGCCACTACTATAATGGCTCACAGTAGTGCGGAAGCCGCTCACCTCGCTGGCACAGTCTACCCATCCCACGCCATTGCCGCCAAACTCATCCTGTAGCAGCTCACGCAGGTCGGCAGTGAAGATGTCGCCCTCGATGAATGAGTCGCCGTAGTAAGCCACACGCACAGGACGGCCCAGCTTTCCCACGCTGGCCAAGGCCCGGTAGAAATGGTACATGCCGCCCGGCTGGCCTTGGGAATAGTCCAGAATAGGCGTGATGTCCTCCGTCAAAGAATCACCCGCTGCGGCTGGAGCCACCTCCTGCTCCCTGCTGCCAGCCGGTTCCTCCGGCATGGGCATCAGGGCCAATGCGCTGTCGGAGGGCACCCGCTGCTGCCGGGGTTCTGTCACTAAAGTGTCTTTTGTTGGAGCTGCCACAGCCACCATCGGCTGCGGCACGTCAGGGATGACAGGCATCACGTCGATATCGCCTTCTTCCACTTCCGGCAGCACATCGCTGAGCAGATTGACACGGCGCAGCTCCGTCTCGCCGATACTCAGCTTCGGCAGGAAGTGCAGCGCCAGCAAAACTGCCACGACAAGCCCTATAAGAATAAATGTACGCGCTATCTGGTTCACAACGGTATTTCAAAATTGGCTGCAAAGGTAATTAAAAGTTAGGAGTTAGAAGTTAGGACTTAGGAGTAAATTATCCGGCGTTTAACTTTTTTTGTTTTTTAAAGGCAAAAAATCTCCTGACGCCTAACTCCTAACTCCTAACTTTTAATTACCTTTGCACAAAAATTGTAATAATACACTTTAGCAATGGTAAAGATTACGAAAGAGGCTGCCCTGGCTTATCATCAGAGCGGGCGTCCCGGAAAGATTGAAGTGAAGCCGACGAAGGCTTACCGTACGCAAACCGACCTCTCGCTGGCCTATTCGCCGGGCGTGGCATACCCCTGTCTGGAGATTCAGCAGAATCCCGACGATGCCTATAAGTACACGGACAAGGGCAACCTGGTGGCCGTCATCTCGAACGGCACCGCCGTGCTGGGCCTGGGCGACATCGGGGCCATGAGCGGCAAGCCGGTGATGGAGGGCAAGGGCCTGCTGTTTAAGATTTACGGCGGCATTGACGTCTTCGACATTGAGGTGGCAGAAAAAGACCCGGAGAAGTTCTGCGAAGCCGTGGAGCGCATCGCGCCCACCTTCGGCGGCATCAACCTGGAGGACATCAAGGCCCCTGAGTGCTTCTACATTGAGGAACGGCTGAAGCGCACGCTGGACATCCCCGTGATGCACGACGACCAGCACGGCACGGCCATCATCAGCGCCGCCGGACTGAAGAACGCGCTGGAGGTTGTGGGTAAGGACATCGCGAAGGTGCGCATCGTGGTGAACGGCGCGGGGGCTGCCGCCATCTCCTGTACGAAGCTCTACATGGCCATCGGTGCTCGGAAGGAGAACATCGTCATGCTCGACTCTAAGGGGGTCATCTCTGCTGTACGGCAGGACCTGAACGAGCAGAAGAGGTTCTTCGCCACGGAAAGAACCGACATCCACACGCTGGAAGATGCCGTCGGCGGTGCCGACGTCTTTGTAGGCCTGTCGAAGGGTAACGTGCTCTCCAAGGACATGGTGCGCTCGATGGCTGCCAATCCCATCATCTTTGCCCTGGCTAATCCGGTGCCTGAAATCAGCTACGAAGACGCAATGGAGGCACGGCCCGACGTGCTCATGTCGACAGGCCGCACGGACTATCCCAACCAAATAAATAATGTAATAGGTTTCCCCTATATTTTCCGAGGAGCGCTCGACGTTCATGCCACCGCCATCAACGAGGAGATGAAGCTCGCCGCCGTGCATGCCATTGCCGACCTGGCCAAGCAGCCCGTGCCCGACGTGGTGAACGACGTCTACAAAGTGAACAACCTGAAGTTCGGCCGCGACTATTTCATTCCCAAGCCTGTAGACCCCCGGCTGATCAGCGAGGTGAGTGCCGCCGTGGCCCGTGCCGCCATCGAGAGCGGTGTGGCCCGCAAAAAGATTGACGACTGGGAGCAATACAAGGACTCGCTCTCCGTGCTACTGGGACAGGAGACGAAGCTCACGCAGAAGCTCTATGCCACCGCCGCCGCCCATCCGCAGCGCATCGTTTTCGCCGAGGGCGTGCATCCCACCATGCTCCGTGCCGCCGTGCAGGCCAAAGCCGAGGGCATCTGCCAGCCCATCCTGTTGGGCAACGACGAGGTCATCGCCAAGATGGCTGCCTCGATGGACCTCTCGCTGGAAGGCATCGACATCGTCAACCTGCGCCACCCGAACGAGCAGGAACGCCGCGAGCGCTACGCCCGCATACTCACGGAGAAGCGGGGCCGCGAGGGCTATACCTTCCAGGAGGCCAACGACAAGATGTTTGAGCGTAACTACTTTGGAATGATGATGGTGGAGACGGGCGAGGCCGACGCCTTCATCACCGGTCTCTACACGAAATACTCGAATACCATCAAGGTGGTGAACGAGGTCATCGGTATTCGTCCCGAATACCAGCACTTCGGCGCCATGCACATCATCAACTCGCCGAAGGGCACGCTCTACATCGCCGACACGCTGGTGAACGAGAACCCCGACACCGACACGCTGGTGGACATCGGCAAGCTGGCTGCCACTGCCGTGCGTTTCTTCAACGTGAAGCCTGTCATCGCTATGGTGAGCCACTCAAACTTCGGCTCATCGCAGAGTGCCGGAGCGAAGAAGGTGAAACGTGCCGTGGAGCAGCTGCATGAGCTTTATCCCGACCTGCCCATCGACGGCGAGATGCAGATAGGATTCGCACTCGACCGTGAGCTGCGCGACAGCCAGTACCCCTTCAGCCGTCTTTGCGGAAAGGATGTGAACACCCTCGTCTTCCCTAACCTCACCTCAGCACGGTCTTCCTACAAGATGCTGCAGATGCTGGGTGCCGACGCTGAAATCATCGGCCCCATCCAGATTGGCCTGAACAAAGCCATCCATTTCGTGGATTTCGACGCCTCCGTGCGCGACGTGCTCAACATTGTGGCCATCGCCGGCATCGACGCCTACGTCTTCAAGATTAAGGACAGGATTAGTAAACTGAGAGGGGAGAACTGAGAACTCTTATAACTGAGAATTGAGAACTGAGAATTGAGAACTGAGAATTGAGAACTGAGAATTGAGAACTGAGAATTGAGAACTGAGAATTGAGAGGTATGATTAGCTTTGCTCGCAGCTTCCTCCCCCCTTCGGGGGGACAAGAGGGGGGTTCCTTCCTCCCCCCTTCGGGGGGACAAGAGGGGGGTTCCTTCCTCCCCCCTTCGGGGGGATTAGAGGGGGGTTAAAACTAAAAGGTGATGCACCACGTACTTATTTTACTAGCCAGCAACTACGAACATGAGAAGAATCTGTGGAATGCCCGGTTGGCACTTGCACAGATTCTGTCGTCGGCCGTCTACACAGATGCCATCTGGACTGAGCCGGAAGGGACATCGCATGTGCGTAGCTATTCACAAAAATATCTCAACCAGCTGGTCCGTGCCGAGACACCACTAGATATTGACCAGCTGACTGCTCAGCTCAAAGAGACGGAAACACGCATGGGGCGCACGGCAGACATGCGAAAGGCGGGCATCGTACCCATCGACCTCGACGTGCTTGAATACGACGGTACTCGCCACCACCTGCGCGACTGGCAGCGCAGCTATGTAAGAAAGCTTATACACGGATGCAACCGGCCATAATGCCCC
Source organism: Prevotella sp. (assembly GCA_024697405.1). Lineage (GTDB taxonomy): Bacteria > Bacteroidota > Bacteroidia > Bacteroidales > Bacteroidaceae > Prevotella. Next base: position 545 of record JAILFU010000021.1, on the reverse strand, counting down.
GAAAGTTTTGGGGAAAATGGTGATTCCGCGGTTTTACGGGGGGGGGCCAGCGATTTTACACCCCAAATACACCCTAGGTATATTTTGCACACTTTCCGCAGGAGTGTGCAAGAAATTGAGAAAATGAGAAAATGAGAAAATGAGAAAATGAGAGAATGAGAAAATGAGAAATTGAGAAAATGAGAAATTCCTCGTCGAAAAGCGCGTCCGGCAGGGAATTTCTCATTTTCTCATTGTCTTAATTTCTCATTTTCTCATTTTCTCATTTTCTCATTTTCTCAATTTCTCATTCTCTCATTCACCAGTTCCCCCAAAACTTTTTCACCATTTCGCAAGGTGAGACGTTTTCATTAATAAATATATATATTATAATATATATATTTATTAAAGTATATATTCGCTAATCCTACACCCGGATGAGCCAGCGCAGAGGTGCAAAAGGGTAGGAAAGTTTTGGGGAAAATGGTGCTAAAAATAAGGTAACAATATAGTAGTTGACCTGAATTTGCTTCTCCGGATGGCACTCCCCTCCCATCAAGGGGAGG
>JAILFU010000119.1 GCA_024697405.1 Prevotella sp. | reverse complement strand
TACGCAATAGTGCGCATTCATATAATATAATTCAGGTTTCATAAGGCTCGCTCAAATCTGGGTAAATTTACTATAGACCGACCTATTGACACATGGAAGAGTGTGTATATACAATATGCATATAAAGTGAAAAAATCAGCCGCAATAACCGCACTCAAATTTTTGGTAAACAGGCTCATTTTTTGGTAAACAAATTTGATGCAGAACTACCTATTGGTACATAGAACGGTATTTCTTGAAAATATAACTAATTGTATATCAGTAATTTGTAATTTCAAAAATGTTTCCCGAAAAAACACGCTTTTGGGGGAGATGCAAAAACGCAAGTACTTTATTATCAAGCACTTGCGTTTTTTAGTATCTCAAAAATAAGAAATTTACTCACATTCGAGAGCGCCCTGCGCGGCGGCCAGACGTGCGATGGGCACGCGGAAGGGTGAGCAGCTGGCATAGTTCATGCCGATTTTTGCGCAGAACTTCACGGAGCTAGGTTCACCGCCGTGCTCACCGCAGATGCCGCAGCGGAGGTCTGGACGAACCTCACGGCCTTCCTTCACAGCGAACTTAATGAGACGGCCCACACCCTTCTGGTCGAGCACCTGGAACGGGTCGACTTTCAGGATCTTCTTGTCGAGATATACGGGCAAGAAGCTGGCGATATCGTCGCGGCTGTAGCCGAAGGTCATCTGGGTCAGGTCGTTGGTGCCGAATGAGAAATACTGAGCTTCCTCAGCAATACGGTCGGCTGTCAGAGCAGCTCGAGGAATCTCAATCATTGTGCCAATCTCGAACTCAACCTCGATACCCTCGGCAGCGAATACCTCCTTTGCGGTGGTAGTGATGACTTCCTTCTGCTGCTTCAACTCGTAGAGCGTACCAATCAGGGGAACCATGATTTCCGGCATGGGGTTCTTTCCTTCCTTCTTCAGCTCACAGGCGGCACCGAGGATGGCGCGGGTCTGCATGGCGGTGATTTCGGGGAAGGTGATACCCAGACGGCAGCCACGGTGACCCAGCATCGGGTTGTTCTCGGCGAGAGAATCTACACGGCGCTGGATTGCCTCGAGCGAGACACCCATCTCGTCGGCCATGGTCTGCTGACCTGCCAGATCGTGGGGGACAAACTCATGGAGAGGAGGATCGAGCAGACGGATGTTCACGGGCAGACCGTCCATAGCCTCGAGGATGCCTTTGAAGTCGGCCTTCTGATAAGGCAGCAGCTTAGCGAGAGCCTTCTCACGGCCAGCAAGGCTGTCGGAGAGAATCATCTCACGCATGGCGATAATCTTCTTGTCCTCGAAGAACATGTGCTCAGTACGGGTCAGACCAATACCCTTGGCGCCAAAAGCGCGAGCCACCTGTGCATCGTGAGGAGTGTCAGCGTTGGTGCGAACCTGCAGCTTGGTGTACTTGTCGCAGAGATCCATCAGCTCCTTGAAGTCGCCTGAAAGCTCGGCAGCCTTCGTAGGCACCTCGCCGGCATAGACCTGTCCGGTCGTACCGTTCAAAGAGATGTAGTCGCCCTCCTTGTAGACAATGCCGTCGATCTCAACGGTCTTGTCCTTATAGCTGACGTTCAGCGATCCCACACCGGAGACGCAGCACTTACCCATGCCACGAGCCACCACAGCAGCGTGAGAGGTCATACCACCACGAGCGGTGAGGATACCCTCGGCAGCAGCCATACCGGCGAGGTCCTCGGGCGAGGTCTCAATGCGGACGAGCACTACCTTGTGACCATCCTCATGCCAAGCCTTGGCATCGTCGGCATGGAACACAATCTGACCACAGGCAGCACCGGGGCTGGCGGGCAGTCCCTGAGCGATGACCTTGGCCTGAGTGAGGGCCTTCTTGTCGAAGATGGGATGCAACAGTTCGTCGAGCTTGTTGGGCTCGCAACGCATGATAGCGGTCTTCTCGTCGATCATGCCCTCGTGGAGCAGATCGATAGCAATCTTCACCATGGCAGCACCGGTGCGCTTGCCGTTACGTGTCTGCAGGAACCAAAGTTTGCCCTCCTGGACGGTGAACTCCATGTCCTGCATGTCATGATAGTGGTGCTCCAGCTTGTCCTGAATGCCGTTCAGCTCTTCGTAGATGGCGGGCATGGCCTCTTCCATAGACGGATACTTGGCCACACGCTCCTCCTCGCTGATGCCGGCACGCTCTGCCCAGCGCTGTGAGCCAATCTTCGTAATCTGCTGCGGGGTGCGAATGCCGGCCACGACATCCTCGCCCTGTGCATTCACCAGATACTCACCATTGAACAGGTTCTCGCCGTTGGCGGCATCGCGGCTGAAGCACACGCCCGTAGCGGAGGTGTCACCCATGTTGCCGAACACCATAGCCATGACACTGACAGCAGTTCCCCACTCGTCGGGGATGCCCTCCATCTTGCGATAGAGGATGGCGCGCTCGTTCATCCAGCTGCGGAACACAGCGCAGATGGCACCCCAAAGCTGCTCGATGGGATCGTCGGGGAAGTCCTTACCGGTGCGCTCCTTGATGGCAGCCTTGAACAGCTGAACCAGCTTCTTCAACTCATCGACGCTCAGGTCCTTGTCGAGCTTCACGCCACGCTCCTCCTTCACCTTCTCGATAATCTCCTCGAAGGGGTCGATGTCGGTCTTGTTGACGGGTTTCATTTCGAGCACCACGTCGCCATACATCTGCACGAAGCGACGATAGGAGTCGTACACGAAGTGGGGGTTGTTGGTCTTCTTCACCATACCCTCGGCCACCTCGTCGTTCAGACCGAGGTTGAGAATGGTGTCCATCATGCCAGGCATGGAGGCGCGGGCACCGGAACGTACAGAGACGAGCAGGGGATTCTCCTTGTCGCCGAACTTTGAGTTCATCAGCACCTCAATGTGCTTCACGGCGGCCATCACGTCGTCGTTGAGCAGCTCCATAATCTTCTGCTGGCCAACCTGATAGTACTCGTTGCAGCAGTCGGTAGTGATGGTGAAACCAGGAGGAACGGGAATGCCAATCAGGTTCATCTCAGCAAGGTTTGCGCCCTTGCCACCGAGTTCCTCACGCATCTTTGCATTACCTTCGGCTTTACCGTTGCCGAAGAGGTAAACTCTCTTTTGACTCATTAGTTTTAATATTTACGATTAACGAAAAAAAATGTGTATTATTCCAATTGTGCAAAGTTACGTGTTTTTTCTCACACTGCCAAAAAAAATGAAAAAAAAATTGCACCGACATCGGTACAATTATCTATTTTTAACCCAAAAATGCTCGCGGCATCATACCTTAGCAGTATGATGCCGCGAGATTGTCTTGATGCCCCTGACAGCCATATAGCCCCACATCTTCCAAAAGGAGTCTCTTGGATAGGCCAGCTTGTATTTCCATTTGCTTCTCAGCATTTCTATTCTGCGCTTGATGCCGGTCAACAACTTAGATGGATGTTTCCGCCCATCTTCTTCAGCCTGACAGATGCCATGCCACATCCGCTCTGTCAACGGGCCGCCTAATGGCGTGATAGGGCAGCATGCATCTACAGGCATCTGCATCTTGATGGTGACAATATGCTGGATGCGCCGTGCGAACTCAGTCATGCCAGTCTGCTCGTAAAGGGCAGAAACACTGTCCCAATCCACCATCCTGCCCTGATGTGCCAGGAATAGCCCCCAATCGTAGAGCTGCCGCATGATGATGACCTCGCTGACAAAGTGGACGGTCATGTGGCGCATGAGGAAGATTGCATTCATCGTGGGTGACATGGAATAGGCATTTTGGACATCGTCGCCCAGCCTTTGGAAGGGCACCTTGCGGCCTTCCTGCTCGGATAGCTCCATCAAGGCACTCTCCACAAGACTATTGGACGAAAGCCGGCCCTCGTCCAGAAACTGCTGGTGCAGTTCTATTCTCGCACCATTGAAGTTGGCATGAGCATGGTAGTCGTCAGTATCTCTCACTTTCAGGCCGGCCTGGCGCAGCACATCGATGCCCTCGTCCTGACGGCCATAGAGGAAGAAATCGATGTCGGAACAGTT
>JAILFU010000114.1 GCA_024697405.1 Prevotella sp. | reverse complement strand
TAATATATATAATAATAAACTTTTCCTCTCTCTATTTCTCAAAAACCTTCTTGTCCTAAGTGGGAAAGTGGGAAAGTGGGAAAGTGGGGCACTTTGGGTACGCCAGCGGATAGAAGCTGCCACTACTCAGAGGCAGGATAGTAGGTCTCCCATGCCTGGTCTTGGCTGCCATCTGATGCCTGCTGCCTGTGTACGCATGAGATATCACAGATGATGGCTCGCAACGAGGGGTAAGGCCAGGCGTGTAAGGCTAGGTGTGCTTAAAGTTACACACCCCACCCCTGCCCAGTTAGCTTCGCTGACTTTTGTCGCGACTCGGCAAAGCTCAAACTAGTTTGGCTCTGCTCTCGCTGCTCCAAAAGTTCCCCTTTGATGGGAGGGGAGTGGCTGCGCGATGTCCGCTACTGGTGTGGCTGCGCGAGGTCCGCATGGCCTCAGCCGGATGGCACTCCCCTCCCCTCCTCTTAGGGGAGGGGCAAGGGGTGGGGTCTGCAGAACTATCTATTACACCTAGCGTTACCACCCTCGTTGCGGGCTTTGCAGCACAGTCAAGGGGTTTTCGTTTTTTTCTGTATTCCAACGAGGGGCTGGAAACTGAATACGTGTGAAAAAAAGGATAATGAAGGGGTCAGCTTGCCCCTTCATTATCCCAGATATATTTGGGGTCGTCAAAGAATTTGCTGTTTATCGGCGAAGCGGTAAGCAAATATTGGCTGTTCTTAAATTCCAATACCTGCATTCTTGGATGGATGTATGTTCTCTTTTTGTTCATAGTCGTCTATTTTGCGTAGTGTGTCTTGCCATTGTGGATGTAAATGCCGTGCTGGGGACGGGTGCTGAGTCGTCGGCCATTGAGGTCGTAGTAGTGCTGGCTGCCGTCGTGGTCAATGGTTTGTACGACGATTTGCCTGATGCCCGTCTGTTCGTCACCGCCCAAACGCGTCAGCAGTGATCGTGACTGGTCTGCAGTACTGGGGGCTGTGAAGTAGGCGCGGAAGGCGCCGACGAAGGCTTTCGGCTCGTTTTGGGGCACCTTATGCCAGTTGCCGTCGCTCTGCAGGATGTATTTGGGCTTGCTGGCATCGTAGAGGTGCTCATTGTCTATGGCGCCCATGGTGCTCTTGAAGGCGTAGCCCCCTGTTTCATACTGGGAGCCGCTGGTACCTGCTTTAACAATATTATCGACTACGGTCCCTATCTGTAAGGCTTCGCTGCCATCTACCACGAGATAGTAAGGCATGTACGAATGCGTACCGTAGTAGTTGCTCTTGTTTTTCTCCACCTCTATGAACTGCACGGTAGTGACATCGTCTTTGGTGACGGCTTTGTAGAAGCGATAGAGCGTGGCTCCCTGCCCTGCCTTCAGATTGATCTTGAAAGGCACCGAGACCGTATAGGCCCTGGGCAGGAAAGCATCGTCGTGGTCGGCCAGTGTGTAGTTGATGGCAGGTTCAAACGTGCGGTCGTAATCTACCGCCGGGTGGTCTGTCGAAAAATGCAAATCAAAGGCTACGGGCGAGTTGATGCCCAGGCGGTCTGCGATTTTCAGCGTTCGGCATGAATAGCCGCCGGAGCTGTCTGTCGTCTTCTGGTTCACCACATTAGGGTCTCTGGTGTAGGTATTGGAAGCATAGCTTGCAGCATTCATCACAAACAGCGTGTAGGGGCTCGCCTGGTAGAACGGGCTGTCGGGCCGTTGGCGTTCCACCGTCCCCCAGTCGGTAGTGGTTGCCCTAAGGTCGACGACGGTCAGGTCGTCGCAGCACTGGAAGGCGCCGGCTACTATCTGGTCGACGTCTGCCGGCAGGGTGAGCGTGCCTTTGAAGGCGCGTGTACAGCATATCAGGGTCTTATTATCTAACGAGCGCCGATAGTACAGGGCGTTGTCAACCGACTGATAGATGATGTTTGAGCCCGTGTTGATGGTCTGCAGGTTGTTACAGCCGTTCAGCCACCCGTCGTAGGCAGAGGTGACATAGTCGCCAATTGTCAGAGACGACAGCTCAGAGCAGTCGGCGAAGGCCTCGGTGCCGATGGTTGTGTAGCTGTCGGGTATGACGACAGAGGTGATGTTGCTGCCCTTGAAGGCGCGGGCTCCCACGCTGACGACGGTTTTCCCATTGTAGGTCTCGGGCAGTGTGAGATCAGTCTGACTGCCCTCATAGCCAATCACGCTGTAGCATTGCTCATCATCGACGACCATGCTCATGTAGGTGAACCCGTCAGTGCTCTTCAGGCCTGAAAAGAGCAGATAGTCATCGGCCAGCGTAGCGGGTATGGGATAGTCGTTTAGGCGGGCTTCGTCGAAGTAGTGCCACTTCATGTCGCCCAGCAGGTCGCTCAGCTGCGTGGCCTTCATCTTGTCGGCCGTCTCACACCTGCGGTTGTTCTCGCAGACGATGTTGCTGGTCGTCCCCGCCACCAGCGGCAGGCTTTCTGCTATGCTGACGTAGGCGCAGTTTCTCACGGCCGACTCTGCGTCGTCGCCATGCTTGCCGATGATGCCGCCCCTGCTGCCGCCGTCGGTCTGCGTGGCGCTCAGCGTTGAGCGCGAATAGCAGCGTTCCACGGTGGTGCTGGTGCCAGCATCGGCCACGATGCCTCCTACGCTGGGCGGGTCGTCGCCGGTATTGCCCTGGATGTCGCAGGCCGAGGCGCAGTCGCTCACGTTCACCCTGTTGACGGTACGGCCCACGATGCCGCCAGCCTCTTGGCCCGTCACCTTGCCGTAGATATAGCAGCAGCTGACGGTGGTGTTGTCAGCCTGTCCTACGATGCCGCCGGCAGTGGTGGCAGCCTTGGCGCAGCTGTTCTCAGTGGCGTTGTATACGAGGATGTCGCTTATCAGGCTGTTGTCAGCCCTGCCGGCTACCACGCCCACGTTTGTCTTGCCCTCCAAGCTGAAGTTCTGCAAGACGAGGTTCTTGATGATGGCGTTATTTATGTAGCCGAAGAGCCCGACGTTGGTGCCGTTTTCTCTATAGCTCCTGACGTTCTTGATGGTGTGTCCCTGCCCGTCGAAAATGCCGCGGAAGGGACAATCCACAGTGCCGATGGGCTCCCATGTACGCCACTGGTTGATATTGTCACCCCCGTCCTTGATGAGGTCGGCGGTAAGGCGGACGATGTAATCGCCGTAATCGTTACCACCGTTCACATTAGCCCTGAACGTCTCCAACTCGCCGAATGTCGATATCTCCATGACCTGCGACGGTGTTGCGTCCTCGCTGATACGTCCGAAGGCATTAGCCCATCCCACGTCGCCGTATTTCGTAGCCCTGTAGCTATCCGAGCATTTAT
>JAILFU010000046.1 GCA_024697405.1 Prevotella sp. | reverse complement strand
CATTATGCTGTACATCAACCTTTACAAGAACAAGAACCAGAACTCCCAGCAGTTCGGCCGTGTCTACGGCCGCGTGAAGAACGCCGACCCCATCGGAGTCGAAGAGCTGGCCAAGCACATGAGCGACCACAACACTCCCTACTCTCAGGGCGTCATCAAGGGCATCCTCACCGACATGGTGGCCTGCATCAAGGAGCTGATTCTGCTCGGCCAGCCCGTGAAGCTGGGCGACCTCGGCATCTTCTCCGCTCAGGTCACTAGCGGCTCCAGTGCCGACGCTGCCCACTTCGAGCTGGGCAAGCACATCAAGAACGTGCGCCTGCTCTGCAAGGCTACTGGCGAAATCCGTCAGGCCAAGCTGACCGCCGAGGGCATCCTGGGATTCACCGACCTGGCTCAGAAGATTATCAGCGGCGAGGCCGTCCTGTCTAACGAGAAGGGCAAGTATCTCGCTGGTGGTGAGTAAGGAGGCATTTATGGGAATTTATGGGAAGTTATGAGGAGTTATAGGTCAATAGACTTTGCCTCTGCAACTCAGCGAAAATACTAACGACCCATGACTTCCCATAACTCCTCATAACTTCTTATAACTTCCTAAAGAAAGAAAGCTATGAAAATCTTCGACAAGCTGGGCGAGAAGGCATGGGCGCTCATCAAGAAGAAGGCCGTTGAAGTCATCGTCGCGATGCTCACCGCCGCCATCACCGCCCTCACGACTACAAGCTGCATGGGACACGGCCCCATCAGCTTTTGAAAATGAGAAATTGAGAAAATGAGAAAATGAGAAATTGAGAAAATGAGAAATTGAGAAAATGAGAAAATGAGAAAATGAGAAAATGAGAAAATGAGAAATTAAGACAATGAGAAAATGAGAAATTCCCTGCCGGACGCGCTTTTCGACGAGGAATTTCTCATTTTCTCATTTTCTCATTTTCTCAATTTCTTGCACACTCCTGCGGAAAGTGTGCAAAATATACCTAGGGTGTATTTGGGGTGTAAAATCGCTGGAAACCCCGTAAAACCGCGTAATCACCATTTTCCCCAAAACTTTCGGGGCATTTTGGGCGTTGTCTCTACTCGTCAGGCAGGAAGAGGGGGTCTTCGGGCATGACCATGACAGGCTGGGTCTGCCAGGCTTGCTTCACCTTTTCAGGTACATACTCATTGGGCACCACGAGGCGGAACATGTATTCGCGCAGCCAGCGGTCGGTCATGATGAGGTAGCCTTTCTGTCCCCAGTCGGCACCCCAGGAATTCTCCACCTTCCATTTGACGGCTTTCCCGTTGCTGTCGAGGTCTACTGCACATAACGTCATGGCATGTGTTGAACCGCTGTCGAAGGTGCTGATGCGCTCGGCCTTGGCCATGGGGAAGGTGGTGCCGAAGAGTGAGCCATAGTCGAAATTCTCCGTGTCGGCATATCCGCGCTTGCGGTCGAGCATCTTCCCTACGTCGTAGGAGCTATAGAGCTTGTGTCCGGCCTTCAGGGCCTGGATGGCCATCTGCTCGATGTCGTCCATGGGCAGGTTGACGTATTTCCAGTTGTGGCCGTCGTAGGTGTGGCGGTCGTACTCCACCTCGTAGGTCTTGTAGTAGTCGCGGCGAGGGTCGTTCATTACCATGATAAACGTTCCGTTGAGCTGACGTCCGCCCGTGAGTTCCTTGTAGAATGTCATGGGTGTGTACTCCTTGGGCTGACCGACAGCCTCGCCCTTGCTGTTCTTGAAAGCATAGGTGAACTTCTCTGGCGGGTTACCGATGGTGTACTGCAGCATGTGGTATATCTGGCTGAGCATGCGTTCCTTGGCTTTTACCAACGCAGATGTCTTCTTGCCTTTCTGCACCATCTCACGCAGCTGCAGACCATACTCACGCAGCTTTGAGGAGATGAGCTGACGGGCCTTCGACGTATTGTCGCTGGAGAACGACTCGGGCATTACCTCACTGGGCACCATGCCGTATTTATCGGCCAGGTCGGCCACGCCGCAGAAGGTGCCGCCATCGCCAATGGGGCTTCGGAAGAAGAACTGCACACGCACGTCGTCAATGGGCTTGCTGCCTGTGTCTATGACCCCCTGCAGCATCAGGTTGGCCTTCTCCAGCTGATCCCAGAAAAAGAGGTAAGCTTGGGACAGGTCGGTGTAGAGCGAATCGGTGCGCAGGTTGAAGTCGCCACGCAGCACGTTCATACCGCTGAACATCCAGCAGCGCCCGCTCGACTTCTGGTCGGTAATGGACTGCCGCTTGGTCTCTACGCTGAAATGGGTGTCGAAAGAACCGGCATTCCCATGGTTCACGGCGAGATTATCGATGCTGTTCCCGGCGATGGCATTCACCAAGGCGCGGTCGCCGGGGCCCATGCGCCGCTCTTTCTGAATCTCATCGAGCATTTTCTGACTGATGCCTCCCTCCTGAGCAGAAAGAGTGAAAGGTAAAAAGGCAAAAAGATAAAAAGGTAAAAATTTCATTTTTCTAAATTTTTAATTTCTCATTCTCTCATTCTCTCATTTTCTCATTTTCTCATTCTCTCATTTTCTCATTTTCTCATTTTCTCATTCTCTCATTTTCTCATTTTCTCATTCTCTCATTTTCTCATTTTCCAATTCAAAGATGCCGGTAGGCATGGTGCGCTTGAGCACGTCGAGCTGCAAGTCTTTCCCGACAATGATGCCGTAGCTGCGCAGCACACTCTCGATAGTCTTGCGGGCCAGCTCCGGGTGATTGTTCTCCTCGGAGAGATGGCACAGCCACACATGGCGCAACCGCTCGGTCATGTGCTGGGCAATGGCCTCACCGCAGGCATGGTTGTTCAGATGGCCGGTACTGCTGGCAATGCGTATCTTCAAGTGCTCAGGATAAGGTCCTTTGCTCAGCATCTCACAGTCGTGGTTGGCCTCGATGACGAGATAGTTAGCCTTTTCAATATAGGAAGCCATCTCCTGGGTGATGTGCCCCGCATCTGTCATCACACAGAAGGAGACACCCTCCGCCTCAATGTAATAGCCCACATTGTCGCTGCTGTCGTGAGGTACATGGAACGGGGTGACATCGAAACTTCCCAGCCTGACAGTTGTACCGTTCTCCAACAGCCGGCGGTCGGCAGGGTCAATCTTTCGGGTGATGTAATAGTTGCGGTCAATGCCCTGATGTACGGCCAACGTGGCATAGACAGGCAGATGGAGGTCGTGGCTGATGCTGCCAACGCACTTGATGTGGTCGGCATGATCGTGGGTAATGAGCAGATGACGAATCTGCGTCAAGGCCAGCCCGTAGTCCCTGAAATGCTTCTTCAGCGTGCGAATACCCACCCCGGCGTCAATCATCAATCCGTCGGAGCCGGTATAAAGGAAATAGCAATTTCCGCTGCTGCCACTGCCAAAAGAAATAAAGTTTAGCATCTCATATTATTATTTGGCTGCAAAGTTACTACTTTTTTTTGACATTTTGCGGCAGGAGATTTGTGGTTTTTACCAGCAACTGTTAAATAAACATAAAGCAGCGTCCAATTCTCAAACCTCTCTCCCCAAACCTCAAATCAATTCTGTAACTTTGCACAGTTTTTTACACTTATCAAGACGATGAACGAGAAGATTACAGGAAGCGAAGCGCTGATGCGTGCCTTGCAGGACGAAGGGGTGACCACCATCTTCGGCTATCCAGGCGGAAGCATCATGCCCGTCTATGACGCACTCTACGACTACACCCGAGGGCCGAAGAAGGCTTTCAACCATATACTGGTGCGCCACGAACAGGCTGCCACCCATGCCGCCGAAGGCTATGCCCGTGTGTCGGGACAGGTTGGCGTGACGTTGGTAACCAGCGGCCCGGGAGCTACCAACACGCTGACAGGCGTGGCCGATGCCATGCTCGACTCCACCCCCATTGTAGTCATTGCCGGACAGGTGCCCATCGGCGCGCTGGGCACCGACGCTTTCCAGGAGGTCGACCTCGTCGGTCTGGCACAGCCCATCTCGAAGTGGAGCTACCAGATACGCCATGCAGAGGACATCGCCTGGGCTGTGAGCCGAGCTTTCTATATTGCCCGTTCGGGGCGTCCCGGCCCTGTGGTGCTCGACTTTCCCAAGAACGCGCAGACGGAGCTGGTGGAATACCACCCCCAGAAGGTGGACTTTGTACGCAGCTACGTGGCTTGCCCTCCGCTCGACATGGATGCCGTGCAGCAGGCTGCCGAGCTAATAAACCATGCCTCCAAGCCGCTGGCACTGGTGGGTCAGGGCGTGGAGCTGGGCAACGCTCAGGAGGAGCTGAAAGTCTTCCTTGAGAAAGCAGACATTCCAGCCGGCCGCACCATGCTTGGACTGAGCGCCCTGCCCTCCAATCACCCGCTGAACGTCGGTATGCTGGGCATGCATGGCAACTATGCCGTGAACCTGAAAGAGCAGGAATGCGACGTGCTCATCGCCATCGGCATGCGTTTCAGCGACCGTGTGACGGGCAGTCTGAAGACATACGCCAAGCAGGCAAAGGTCATCCACTTGGACATCGACAAGAGCGAGATAGACAAGAACGTGAAGACCGACGTTGCCGTGGTTGCCGACTGTAAGGAGTCGCTCCCAGCCATTACTGCCCTGCTCCAGAAGGCCAGTCATAGCGAGTGGCGTGAGTCGTTCAGGCCTCTTGACGAGCAGGAACGCGAAAAGGTCATCGAGCCGGCCATCCATCCCAAGGAGGGGCCACTGCTTATGGGCGAGGTGGTGAACATGGTGGCTGAACAGTCTGCCGATGACACCGTACTCGTAACGGATGTCGGTCAAAACCAGCTATTTGCCACCCGTTACTTCAAGTATCACCACAAGCGTAGCATCTGCACCAGCGGCGGTCTTGGAACGATGGGCTACGGCATGCCCGCAGCCATTGGCGCCTCCTTTGGAGTGTCTTCCACAGCTGAAGGAGAGACAGCTACAGGCCAGAAGAATGAGCGCCGCACCGTGGTCTGCTTCATGGGCGACGGCGGCTTCCAAATGAACATTCAGGAGCTGGGCACCATCATGGAGCAGCAGTGCCCCGTGAAGCTTATCCTGCTGAACAACCACTATCTGGGCAATGTGCGCCAGTGGCAGGACATGTTCTGGAACCGCCGCAAGTCGTTCACCCGCATGCTGAACCCCTGCTACGAACTCATTGCCAAGGGCTACGGCATAGCATACGAGGCTGTCGTCGACCGCAAAGACCTTCGGCAGGCGGTGGCCAGGATGCTCCAGTCGGAATGTCCCTTCATCCTGGAGTGTGCCATCCTGGAAGAGGACGATGTGCTGCCCATGACGCCTCCTGGCAAGAATGTCGACGACATGATGCTTTCATTAAATGAATATTGAAGAATTGGCAACCGCAAGAACATGGAAGAGAAGAAGCTATATACTCTACTTGTGTACTCTGAGAACATCGCAGGTATCCTGAACCAGATAACAGCTGTGTTCACCCGCCGTCAGGTGAACATCGAGAGCCTGAATGTGTCGGCCTCCAGCATTCCCGGCGTACATAAATATACCATCACGGCATGGAGCGACGAAGACCAGATTGTGAAGATCACCAAGCAGATAGAGAAGAAGATAGACGTGGTGAAGGCAAACTATTTCACTGACGACCAACTATTTATCCGTGAGTCGGGACTCTACAAGCTGTCTACCGACGTGGTGATGAAGAATCCCGAGATTAGCCGCACCATCCGACGCCACGACGCCAGCATCATCGAGGTGAACCCCACCTACGTCATCGTGATGAAGTATGGCATTACGGACGACATCATCTCGCTCTACCGTGCCCTCGACACCTTCGGCTGTGTGCTGCAGTACACACGCTCCGGACGCATAGCCGTCACCCGGGGCACACAGGAGCAAGTCAGCGAGTTCCTGGAGCAGCGCGAGCAGAACCACTAACGTGGAGGAACCCTAGCGTAATCACGTAGCGGCCACTAGCCGAACAGCGTGCGCAAGGCCTCTTCCACCTTGCGTACAGGATGCAGTTCGATGCCTGGCTTCTTGTGGGCAAAGGCCCGCATGTTATAGCGTGGAATAACAATGTGGCTGAAGCCAAGTTTCTCGGCTTCGGCCACACGTTGTTCTATACGGCTCACAGGGCGCACCTCGCCGCTCAGTCCCACCTCGCCGCACATGCACCAGCCAGCCTCGATGGGCGTGTCGACATTCGAGCTCAGCACAGCGGCGATGATGCTCAGATCCATGGCCATGTCGGTGACGCGCAGCCCTCCGGCAATGTTGATAAACACATCCTTCTGCATCAGCTTGAAGCCCACCCGCTTCTCGAGCACAGCCAGCAGCATGTTCAGGCGGCGCTGGTCGAAGCCCGTGGCCTGGCGCTGCGGCGTGCCGTAGGCGGCGCTGCTGACCAGCGCCTGCGTCTCCATGAGGAAGGGACGCACACCCTCGATGGCGGCGCTGATGGCTATACCCGACAGTCCCTCGTGGTCTTCCGTCAAGAGCAGTTCCGAAGGGTTCGACACCTGCCTCAACCCGTCCTGCCGCATCTCGTAGATGCCTAGTTCAGAAGTACTTCCAAACCTGTTCTTCATGCTTCGCAAGATACGATACATGTAGTGCTGGTCGCCCTCAAACTGTATGACAGTATCGACGATGTGCTCCAGAATCTTCGGCCCGGCCAGCGTGCCCTCCTTGGTGATGTGACCAATGAGGATGACAGGCACGCCACTGGTCTTGGCAAAGCGCAGCAATGCCGACGCACACTCACGTACCTGGGCGATAGAGCCTGCGCTCGACTCTACGCCCTCGGTGGTTATGGTCTGTATAGAGTCGATGACCACCAGGTCGGGCTGCGTGTCCTTGATGTGAGTAAAGATGTCGTCCAGCGAGTTCTCGCAGAGAATCAGGAAGTTGTCCAGCTCAGAAACTGGCATTGCATCGTGTTGTGAGAGCCGCTCGGCACGCATCTTCAGCTGGTGAGCGCTCTCTTCGCCGCTGACATAAAGGATACGCAGGCCGCCCGTTCCTTCGCCGCCCTGTCCTGTGGAGGAGCAGGGCCGGCACAGTCTGAGCATGGTCTGCAGCGTGAGCGTAGACTTGCCGATGCCTGGCTCGCCGCCCAGCAGCACGATGCTGCCCGGCACCAAGCCCCCGCCGAGTACGCGGTTCAGCTCGTCGTCACGCATGGAGATGCGTCGCTCGTCAACACCTGTGATTTCCCTCAGACGCACCGGGCGACTGGTACGCAGGGCCTGCCCGGCATGCGATGCTGCGCTGGTGGCTGCCACACGCCCGGCATCGGCGGCTACTTTTATTTCCTGAAACGTGTTCCACTGCCCGCAGGCCGGACATTTGCCAATCCATTTCGGCGACTCCTGTCCGCAGTTCGAGCATACATAAGCTGTCTTGTCCTTTGCCATAAGAAAATATAAATGATGCGCAAAATTACAAATAATTTTCGTGGTTACAAAACTTTTTCGTACTTTTGCACTCCGAAAATTGAAAATAGGACATTGAACAGATACCGTTTTACGTTTAGAATCGCCTGCTGGGCCATGGCCTCGCTGCTGTTGGCCGGCTGTGGCGAGAATGCCGCCGAGCAGGCCGCCCGCCAGCGCCGGGAGCAGCAAATTGCCGACTCGCTGGCCCTGAAAGTGGCAGTCACGCCCACGCTCGACTGCCTCCCCCTGTACCTGGCCGACGAGGAAGGCTGGTTCGAGCGCGAGGAAGTCAGCGTGCTCTTGCGCCCCTTCACCGCCCAGATGGACGAGGACACAGCGCTGCTGCGCCACCATGTGGAAGGCATGACGACCGACCGCGAGCGCATCAGCTGGATCAAAGAGCAAGGCATGGCTGTACGCCAGGTGGCAGCGACCAGCCTGAAGTGGCAGCTCATCACCAACAAGACCGCCCGCATCAAGCAGCTGAAACAGCTCGACGACAAGATGCTGGCCATGACGCGCCGCTCGTTCACCGACATGCTGGCCAGAAAAGTGGTCGACAGTGCCGGTCTGCTGGCAGAACGTGTGTTCCGCATCCAGGTAAACGACGTGCTCGTACGCCTGGGCATGCTGGAGAACGGCATCATGGATGCCCTCCTGCTGCCTGAGCCGCAGGCCACCCAAGCCCGCCTGGCAGGACACCCCGTGCTGCTCGACACCGACTCGATGGGACTCACGCCAGGCATCATCGTTTTCAGTGAGGAAGCGATGGCCGACAGCATGCGCCAGCGACAGGTGGAGCAGTTCCTGCAAGTCTACTATGCCGCTTGCGACACGATAGCCCGGCGCGGGCTGGCACCCTATCGCGACCTCATCGTGCGCTGCTGCCGGGTGCGCCCCGAAACGGTAGATTCCATCCCCCTACCCACATTTCCCCCCCAACCGTCAGAGCCGTGAAGCAGAACGAACAACTTAACGACATACTCGATATGGTGGTCAGCCGCCAGCTGGGCAAAGCTGTCAGCAGCCTGGAGAACTGGCTGCTCGCCTATCCCCGTCAGCAGGATATGGATGAGCTCATCGACATCCGCGACGCCTACCGGCTGATGGCCGGCTACTGGCAGCGCGGCTTCGACGACCCCCAGCGTCCGCAGGTCTACGACCAGCTGTTGCGCCGGGTCTACGTGCTGACCGCCGACGTCAGCATTCGCCACCAGCTGTCCGACAGCACCTATATGAAGGTCTTGCACCAGCGTCCACGAAAAGCCCACAATGACTGGTCGTTATCCGCCATCAGGGCTTCTCTGGAGTCGTTTGTCAGCGAGCTGGCCCTCCTGGAGCTGCAGCCCGAAGCTGAGCGCCGCCGGCAGAGTAATGACCTCTACACCCGCCATAATGAGCAGATGCGCGACCTGTTCGACTACATCCTCACCAGTCGCCAGTGGCGCCCCCGTCAGGCCGACGCCTTTCTCGACATGCTGCTCTCCCCCACCCTGGCCAGCATCGACCAGCAGCTCATCGTCAGCGCCATCACCCTCTCTGCCACACAGAACTTCTGCTACCAGAAGTTCCGCATCCTCAGCGAGGTGTGGCTCCAAGCCACCGACGAGCCCCTGCGCCAGCGTGCCCTCGTAGGCTGGGTGCTGGCTGCCGCCAGCGACAGCCGCGCCTGGCATCTCTACACCGAGGTCTACGACACGGTGAGCCGCCTGTCGAGCGACGAGGCCACCCGCCAGGAGCTGGCCGAGCTGCAGATGCAGCTCGTCTACTGTCAGCAGGCCGACCAGGACCATGCCACCATCCAGAAGGAGATACTGCCCGACATCATGAGCGGCAGTAGAATAAAGTTCACGGGCAAGGGACTGGTAGAGATGGACGAAGACAGCCTCGACGACATCCTCCACCCCGAGGCATCGGAGATGGCCATGGAGCGCATGGAGCAGAGCATACAGCGCATGGTAGACATGCAGAAGCATGGGGCAGACATCTACTTCGGCGGCTTCTCGCAGATGAAGCGCTTCCCCTTCTTCAGCGACATCAGCAACTGGTTCGTGCCCTTCTATCCGCAGCATCCCGCCATCAGCCAGACGTGGCAGAACGTCCGGGGTGGCAAGTTCCTCCGCGCCATCACCCGTGCCGGCGCTTTCTGCGACAGCGACAAATATTCCTTCGTCCTGGCATTCACGCAAGTGCTCGACCGTCTGCCAGCCAACCTGCTGCAGATGATTGAGAAGGGGGAGGCATCGGCCGAGGCCCTGGGCGGCGAAATGGCGCAGGAAGCGCAGCAGTCTCCAGCTTTCATACGCCGCGTCTACCTGCAAAACCTCTACCGCTTCTTCCGCATCTTCCACGCCCGCAGCGAGTTCACCACGCCATTCGGCCAGGAAGGCAGCTACCTCTTCTTCACCCACCCGCTGTTCGCCCAGCCCAGCCTCTCGTCGCAGGCCGTCGCCACCGCCCGCTTCCTCATGAAACGGCAGCGCTACGCCGATGCCGCCAGCGTGCTGGCCAACATCCCGTCCGAGCAGCGCGACCTGCAGTTCTTCCTCCTGGCAGGAGCCGCCATGCAGCACACAGCGTCGGACGCCCTGCCCGCTCCCGACTGCTGTTTCCGCGAGGCGCTGAAGCTGCAGCCCGACAACCAGCGGGCACTGGCCGGACTGGCACGCACCCTCTTCGCCAGCCAGCACTACGAAGAGGCCCTGGCACGCTACGAGCAACTGCTGCTCCAACAGCCCGACCACCGCACCTACCAGCTCAACGCCGCCGTCTGCCTGCTCAACCTGCAGCGCACCGACGAAGCGCTGAAACTGCTCTACAAACTCAGCTATGTCTACCCCGACGACCTCACCGTGACCCGCATCATGGCCTGGGCGCAGACCGTCGGCGGCAAATACGAACAGGCAGGAAAGCGCTACAGCCAGCTGCTGGCAGCAGAGAAGCCCGAGCCCGCCGACCTGCTGAACTATGGCTACTGCCTCTGGCTGCAGCGCCACATCGCCGATGCCATCGGCATGTTCCGCCGATTCCTCGACTGCCAGCAGCAGAGCGATTTCTCCATCGTCCATGAGTTCACGGCCACCGAGCACCAGCTGCTGGCCGACCACGGCATCAGCGACATAGAGATACAGCTCATGCTAGACGCCTGCGCCCCTGCGGGGCTAAATGATAAATGATAAATGATAAACTTGCGCCCCTGCGGGGCTAAACGATAAATGAGAAAATTGTCTGCCCCAGACTCCTTTGGCTTATGCTAAGACAACTATACATACGCAACTTTGCACTCATCGACCAGCTCGACATGCAGTTCCATCCCGGCTTCTCAGTCATCACCGGCGAGACGGGAGCCGGCAAGAGCATCATCCTCGGCGCCATCAGCCTGCTGCTCGGCCAGCGAGCCGACATGAAGGCCATCAAGGAGGGTGCCGACAAATGCGTCGTCGAGGCCCACTTCGACCTGCAGGACGATGCGGCCATCGCCGACTTCTTCAAGGAGAACGAGCTGGAAGCCGACCCCTCCGACACCATCATACGCCGCGAATTGTCGGCCAGCGGCAAGAGCCGCGCCTTCGTCAACGACTCACCTGTAGGCCTCGCCCTCCTGAAAGAACTGGGCGACCACCTCATCGACATCCACTCGCAGCACCAGAACCTGCTGCTGGGCAGCCACGACTTCCAGCTCGACATCGTCGACACCATGTCCTCCGACCGCGAGGCACTTTCCGCCTACCGCCAGACGTTCCGCTCATGGCACCAGGCCCGGCATGCCCTGCTCGAGCTGAAGAACCAGCTGGCACGCAACCGCCAGAGCCAGGACTTCATGCAGTTCCAGCATGACGAGCTGACGGCCGCACGGCTGGTCGACGGCGAGCAAGAGGAGCTGGAGACGCGCAGCGCAACCATGGAGCATGCCGAGGACATCAAGCAGGCGCTCTACGAGGCCGACAATGCCCTGTCGGCCGACGAGAAGGGTATCGTCAGCCAGCTGCGCGCAGCCGCACAGTCGCTGCATGCCGTCGAGCGAGTGTTCCCCCAAGCCGCCGAGCTGGCCACCCGCCTCGACGCCAGCTATGTAGAGCTGAAAGACGTGGCTCAGGAAGTGAGCCGCCGCCTGGATGACGTAGACTTCGACCCCGCCGCCCTCGATGCCGTCAACAGCCGTCTGGACCTGCTCTACGACCTGCAGAAGAAATACCGCGTGCAGACCGTGGCCGCCCTCATCGCCCTGTGCGACGAACTGGGCCTCAAGCTCAACGCCATTGAGAACGGCGACGAGCTGCTGCGTGCGAAGGAGGAAGAGGCCGCCCGCCTGCTCGACCTGCTCCGCGAGCAGGCCGCCACGCTGACCACCCTTCGCCAGGAGGGCGCCCGCCGCATTGACCAGGAGGTGAGCCGCCAGCTGAAGGCGCTGGGCATGCCCCACGCACGGTTCCAGACCACTGTCGCGCCTGCCGAGCCGTCGCCGTCGGGATTCGACCACGTGGAGTTTCTCTTCTCCGCCAACACGTCGTCGCCCATGCAGCCCGTGTCGCAAGTGGCGTCGGGCGGCGAGATAGCCCGCGTCATGCTTGCCGTGAAGGCGATGGTCAGCGGAGCCGTGAAGCTGCCCACCATCATCTTCGACGAGATCGACACCGGCGTCAGCGGAAAGATTGCCGAGCAGATGGCACGCATCATGGCCGAGATGGGCGAACGCCACCGCCAGGTGATCAGCATCACCCACCTGCCGCAGATTGCCGCCGCCGGCACCACACATTATAAAGTATATAAGGAGGAGACCGCGCAGGGCACCGTCAGCAGCATGCAGCAGCTAACTCCCGAAGGACGCATCGGCGAAATAGCCCAGATGCTCTCGGGCAGCGACATCACCGACGCTGCCATTGAGAACGCGAAACAGCTGTTAGGACTCAGGAGTTAAGAATTAGAAATTAGAAGTTATGAAGATTAGAAATTAGAAGTTATGAAGATTAGAAATTAGAAGTTATGAAGAACAGACTGCAAAGTTTATTATTTATTATTTTTAATTTATCATTTGGCAATAATATAGCAGTTGACCCGGGACATCTCCGGCGGTAGCCGCTCCCCTCCCCTACACAGGGGAGGGGCAGGGGTGGGGTTTGTAACTTTTCCCCGGAGTTCGATTAGCCGATGAAAGATTCGCTGAAAGGTAGTTAGAGACCCCACCCCTACCCCTCCCCTTGAGG
>JAILFU010000193.1 GCA_024697405.1 Prevotella sp. | reverse complement strand
AGTCTTGCCAAACGGGATGGTCTGCCAGCCGTTGCCAGCCTTGAAGGCTCCCGTGGCGACGGGCGTTGCCGAGTTGAGGTCGGGCTTGTCGCCGATGTTATTATGCTTGTTCGACTTCTCCAGCTGTAGCTTGTTCAGCTCAGGCTCGGCCTGACCCCAGACTATCGGCTCCTTCGGGCCTACCACGTCGAGGACGATAATCTCGTTCTTGCCCTTCTTCAGCCAGCAGCCGGGGACGTAGAGCGTCTGCTGCGGGCCAATCGACCAGATGCGGCCCATGGCGTGGCCGTTCACGTAGACCTGGCCCTTGCCCCACGTCTCGAAGTTCAGGAAGGTGTCGCCCACCTTCTTCAGCGTGAAGTAGCCGCGGTGGTAGCCGGGCTTCATGATGTCGCCAAGCTTCTTCGACCCCTCGTAGCCCTGTGTAAAGGCGAGCGCAGGAACACTTCCTTTCACCTTGCCTGCAGCAACCTGGTCGTTGACGCCCTTCACCATGTCAAGTGCCTTGACAGCCGTCTGATAGTCATCGGGAATGGCCACATTCATCCATTGCTTCGGCGTCAGTACCATCTCCACATCGTCGGTCTCGGTGGTTAGCGTGACGTTGCCGACAATGCCTTTGAAGTCCTTGATGGCGCGGCCGAAGTTGATGCGGCCCATGCCTTCGACGATGATAATCAGTTCGGCGCCTTTCTTCACGGCAGGGATAGTGAGCGACTTCTCGTTCTTCACGCGGTCAATCTTACCAATATATTTTTTGTCAATAAACACCTGGGCGAAGTCGTGGAATTCGCCGCTGAGCACGCTCTGCGAAGTAATCTCGGGCAGGCGGGTAGAGTACATCATCGTGCCCCAGCCCATGTCCATCTCCTCGAAGGTCTTGGGTGCGCCATTGACGGGCTGGGTCATAGCGGCCATAAAGGGCGCGAACTCCGTCAGCTCGAACTTAGGCACGGTGATAATAGGCATCGGAGCCTTGGGAACGGCAGGCATCTTCTTGCCGTCGTTGTACTTCTCCATCATCTTGCGCAGTTCCCAGAATTTCGGCGTGTCCTTACCGTATTCGTTGATGGGGGCATCGTAGTCGTAGGAGGTCACGTCTGGTGCAAAACCGGGCGAGTTGGCGCCTGCCCAGTGGCCGAACGACGTGCCGCCGTGGGTCATGTAGAGCGAGAAACTGATGCCCTTCGAGAGCATCTCGTCCATGCCCTCGACCATGTCCTTAGCCGGGCGCGTCTCATGGCGGGCACCCCACTTGTCGAACCAGCCGCTCCAGAACTCCGAGCACATCTTCGGGGCGTTGGGGCGCAGCTGACCGAGACGGCGGAACTGGTCGTCGATGTTGGCACCTGTGCCGAAGTTCATCGTCCAGGTGAGGTCGTCGAGGCCGTTCTTCTCGAAGTTGCTCGACCAGTCGCACTGGAACAGCGACAGTTCCTTGCCATAGATAGCCCGCAGGCAGTCGCGAATCTCGCAGACGTATGGCTTATCCTCGCCATACGAGCCGTACTCATTCTCCACCTGAATCATAATAATCGGGCCGCCGTTCTGGATGGTCAGCGGCTTCAGCTGCTCGCCGACCTTCTCCTCGAAAATTTTCACGCGTTCCATAAAATAAGGATCGCGCTCGCGCAGGCGTATGTCCTTCTTCTTCAGCAGCCACCAGGGCAGACCGCCCATCTCCCACTCGGCACAGACGTAGGGGCCGGGGCGCACGATGACGTAGAGGCCGTTCTTCTGAGCCAGGCGGCAGAACTCGGCCACGTCGTTGTTGCCCGTGAAGTCGAACTGTCCTTCCTGCTGCTCGTGGATGTTCCAGAAGATGTAGATGCACACGGCGTTCATGCCCAGGGCCTTGCACATCTGGATGCGGTGCTCCCAGTAGGGGCGGGGAATACGGGGGTAGTGCACTTCGGCTGCCTTCACGATGAAGGGCTTGCCGTTGAGAAGGAAGGTCTTGTCGCCGGTGGTAAAGGTTCCGGCAGACAAAGCGCCAGACACGGACGAAACTCCGGACACGGACATGCCGCAGGAGGCGGACAGCACGGTGGGAGCTGCCATCAGGAGGGCTGTCATAGCAGCCTTTTTCAGTAGGTTTTTCATCATGCTTAATTGTTTTGTTTCAAGTTTTTTGCAAAGTTACAAAGAAAATTCCGAAAATGGCTACACTTTTTCTACTTTTTTTATTATCTTTGCAGCCTAAAAAGACAAAAAGATACTTATGGGTGGCTTTTTTGGAACCATTAGCACAAGAGATTGCGTAAACGACTTGTTTTACGGTACTGATTACAACTCACATCTTGGCACTCGCCGTGCGGGTCTCGTCACGTTCGACTCGGAAAAGGGATTCTCCCGTTCCATCCACTCTTTGGAGCGCGACTATTTCCGTTCGAAGTTCGAGGACGAGCTGGGCGACTTCAAGGGGCATCAGGGCCTGGGTGTCATCAGCGACACCGACCCGCAGCCCATCATCATCAACAGCCACCTGGGCCGCTATGCCGTGGTGACAGTGGCCAAAAT
The DNA here is from genome assembly GCA_024697405.1 of Prevotella sp. GTDB lineage: Bacteria > Bacteroidota > Bacteroidia > Bacteroidales > Bacteroidaceae > Prevotella. The sequence goes on along the minus strand of JAILFU010000193.1, from coordinate 96,698 downwards.
CAACAACCTGCGCGAGATTGCCGACGAGCTGCTGGCCCAGCGCATGCACCTCAGCGAGCAAAGCGCGAACAAACTAAACCAGACGGAGCTAGTAGCCCTGCTCATCAACATGGGCAGCTCGTTTGTCGACGGCATCAACCTTGTCTATCAGAAGATAAAAGGTTCCTGCTCCATGCTTATCCTGACTGAGGACGGCATCATTGCCGCCCGCGACTTCCTGGGCCGCACGCCCATTGTCATCGGCAGGAAGGAGGTTCACCGCCTGTCGCCCATCGGCACCGACGAGTACATTCAGGCCTACGCCGTGAGCAGCGAGACCACCAGCTTCCCCAACCTCGACTACAAGCCCGTGCGCGACGTGGGGCCGGGCGAGATAGTGCGCCTCCATGCCGACAGCTTCGAGGTGCTGCAGCCCGCTTTCAAGCGCTGCCAGATATGTTCTTTCCTCTGGGTGTACTATGGATTCCCCGCTTCCTGCTACGAGGGTATTAATACAGAATATGTACGCGAGAAAAACGGCAAGATGATGGGCGAGCGCGACGATGTAGAGGCCGACCTCGTCTGCGGCATTCCCGACAGTGGCGTAGGCATGGCCCTGGGCTATTCCGAAGGCAGCGGCATCCCCTACAAGCGTGCCGTGCTGAAGTACACGCCCACATGGCCCCGCTCGTTCACCCCCGGCAACCAGAGCCGCCGCGACCTCGTGGCGAAAATGAAGCTCATACCCAACGGGGCCTTGCTGCGCGGCCAGCGCGTGGTGTTCTGCGACGACAGCATCGTCCGGGGTACGCAGCTGCGCGACAACGCCTGCGAGTTTGTACAGAACGGAGCCAGCGAGGTGCATGTGCGCATCTCCTGTCCGCCGCTGGTCTATGGCTGCCCGTTCATCGGCTTTACCAATTCGAAGAGCGACCTGGAACTCATCACCCGCCGCATCATCCGCGACTTTGAGGGCGACGACAAGAAGAACCTCGACAAATACTCGCAGACCGACTCACCCGAATATAAGCGTATGGTCGACGAGATAGCCCGCCGGCTGGGGCTCACCAGCCTGAAGTTCGCCCGTCTGGAAGACCTCATCGAGAGCATCGGACTGCCCAAGAGCCAGGTCTGCACCCACTGTTTCGACGGCTCCAGCTACGACCAGCAGCAGGGCGACGGCGAGTTCTTCGGCTAGCCGCGCTCCTTCTCGTTGTTGTTGCCACGGTTTTACACGGTTTTACACGGTAATGCTCGTTGCTGTTGCCACGGTTTTACACGGTTTTCACGGTATTGCTCGTTGTTGTTGCCACGGTTTTACACGGTATTGCTAGTTGTTGTTGCCACGGTTTTGCACGGTTATTTTAGTTGTTGCTACGGTTTTTCCCGGTTGGGACTTCGTAGCTTTGGCCCTTGATAGGTGACCGCTTCGGTCATAATCCAGCAGACTGAGCCAAGTGCTATATTGTAGCCTAAATTTGTACGGAGTTGCTATCGACGGCTAACTGCCAGTCAGCATGTCCCAGACGGCGATGATGTGGCAGATGCTGCCGGCGAGGACAAAGAAGTGGAAGACGGAGTGCATGTAGCGGCGCTTGTTGAGCGAGTAGAACAGGGCGCCGGTGATGTAACACACGCCCTCGGCGATGATCCAGACCACGGCGGCCGTGCTCACCGCCCGCAACAGAGGGCCGAATGCCACCAGCACCGACAGCCCCATCAGCACGAAGCAGATGGTCTCCAGGTTGGAATGTTCCTTCAGCTTGACGAAGCTGACAATAGTGCCGGCGATGGCTGCTGCCCATACGAAGGCAAAAAGACCATAGCCCCACCAGCCCTCGTTGCGCATGGCACAGAGGGTGATGGGCGAATAGCTGCCGGCGATGTGCCAGTAGATGGCGGCATGATCCCATTGGCGCAGCCGCTCCTTCCAACGTGAGCGGCGCGACAGCGAGTGGTAGACCGTCGAGGCGACATAGCTGGCCAGCATACCGAAGAGGTAGAGCGCCACCCCCACGTCGGCCCAAGGCCCGTGAGGCACAGCGAGCACGATGAGCACCGTGCCTAGAATGACACCAAGCGCGATGCCGGCGGCATGCGACCACGCATTCCACTGTTCCTCGCGCTTGGTGTAACGGATGGCCATTGGGGTGTCGTGCTAATTGTCTTCTTCCCCTGCTTCCATGATCATATCCCACAAAGAGCCTGGCTCTTCCTCCTCGTCGTATTCTTCATCGTCATCAATTTCCTCAATGACGTCATCATCTTTAGGAAAGGTAACACCCCAGTAGAAGCTATCGGTATAGTCGTGTATCTCGAAGTCAGTCATAACCTCGTTGCCTTCATCGTCTACAAGCACATAGCCATCTTCGATGGTGCCCACTAGCAGGCGTTTGTCGTACTGCTTGAACTGCGGCTCGAAGAAGAGGACATCTCCGCTGGGCAGCCTGCAAAGCTTCTCCCCCTGTGTATCCAGTAGGTAATAGCGGTTGCCGCTCGCCTTTCCAGCCAATAGCTTTCCGTTAAAGTTCAGTTTCTTATACTTGTCTTTTAGCAACACGTTCCCTTGGGTATCCATCAATCCCATTTTTTCGCTCTCACTGTTAAAGAAAAGGAACTTTCCATTGAATACATAGCCGGTGATGATTCCCTCCTGGAGTTCCAGTACTGTATTCCCATCGCGGTCGAGGAACACCACCTGGCTCTTCTCACCGTCGTTTTTCTTTGTACCCAGCAGCCCGTCGTAGTAGACATGGGCGGCAGGGTCCAAATCGCTGAAAGCCTTGGTGAAGAGCACCTCACCCTCAGTGTCGATGACTGCCCACTCAGCTCCCTCCTCATCGGGATCGTCAAGGTAGACCACCGCCAGCCCTTCCTTGAAGTTCCAGGCGTCAGAGTATTTGAAAGGAATGGCCGTCTCGCCATTATCGTCGATGTAGCCCCATGTCCCGTCCTCCAGCAACACCATGGCTCGACCACAGACGAAGTTGAAAGCCCTCATGACCTTCACCCCTTCTACTTCATTCAGTTCAAAGGCCGTATTCCCCTCCTTGTCAATATATTTGATGCAGTTCTTCCTGTCTACCACGGGGCAGAGGTCGCCGGTAAATCCGCCGATGTCTTTGTAAGTGCCAATCTTTCTGGGTTCCTCACCGATGGCATAGAGGGTATATAGTTCACTGTTCACATGGAAGACAACGAACCTGTCGTTGAGGCAAGCTGTGACCGCTCCCTTGTATGTCGGTTCGACCGCCACTTCACCGTCGAGGTTCATCAGCCCCCACTTGCCGCCCGCCTCTTCTTGGAAGGCGAAATATTCCAATTCAAATTTTGTGCTTTCGCTAGTGCTCGTTTCCGTTTTCATCGCGCAGCCCGTAAGCAAGAGCGCTGCACCAAATGCCAAATGGCAAATAATAAATGCCAAATGCTTCATAGCCAATTCGTAGAATCCGTTGTTAATTCGTTGTTAATCCGTTGTTCTCACAAGACTGTCAGTCGGCCAGGACGAAATCCAGCTGTCGGCGCTCCACGTTGGCCCGTGCCACCTTGATGCGGATGGCATCGCCCAGCTGGTACTTGCGGTGGTGGCGTCGGCCTACGAGCTGGTAGTTCTTCTCGTCGAACTCGTAGTAGTCGCCGTCCAGGTCGTGCATGCCTACGAGGCCCTCGCAGTGGTTCTCGTCTATCTCGCAGTAGATGCCGTAGCTCTGCACGCCGCTGATGTGTGCGTCGAACTCCTGCCCCACCTTGTCGGCCATGAACTCCACCATCTTGTACTTGATGCTGTCGCGCTCGGCATTGGCGGCGGTCTGCTCCATCTGGCTGGAGTGCTCGCACAGCTCCTCGTAGTGGTCCTGATTGGCCGAGCGGCCTCCTTCCTGATAGCGTGTCAGCAGCCGGTGCACCATCGTGTCGGGATAGCGGCGGATGGGCGACGTGAAGTGGGTGTAGTAGTCGAAGGCCAGACCGTAGTGGCCGATGTTGTGCGTAGAGTATTTCGCCTTCATCATGGCACGCAGCGTCAGCGTCTCCACCAGCTTCTGTTCGCGCCGGCCCTCGGCCTCGCTCATCAGCTTGTTCAGGCCGCGCGAGATGGCGCCACGCGTGCCGCTGGTCTTCACCTTGTAGCCCATGGGAGCCAGTGCCGTGCGCAGGTTCTCCAGCTTCTGCGGGTCGGGCTGGTCGTGGATGCGGTAGACGAAGGTCTTTGGCTTTTTGGCGTTTGGTGAGCGGTGAGTGGTGATTGGAGGATAGTTTTGCAGACCTTCCTTCACCAAGTTCCCTTCGCTACTCACCATCTCTGCCACCGTGCGGTTGGCCAGGAGCATGAACTCCTCGATGAGCTGGGTGGCCAGCGTCGACTTCTTGAAGAAGCAGCGGGTGGGGCGCCCCTTCTCGTCGATGTCGAAGTGCAGCTCCTCGCGGTCGAACTTCACCGCGCCGTTCTGGAAGCGGCGGTCGCGCAGCTTCTGCGCCATCTGGCTGAGCAGGCGCAGCTCCTCGGCGTAGTCGCCGTCCTTCCCCTCCAGCATCTCCTGCACCTCCTCGTAGGCGTAGCGGCGGTTGCTCTTGATGACGGTGTGTGCCAGTTGCCACTTCTTGATGTTCGCATCCTCGTCGATGATGAAGATGACGCTGTAGCACAGCTTCTCCTCGTCGGGGCGCAGCGAGCAGATGAAGTTGCACAGCCGCTCGGGCAGCATGGGAATGGTGCGGTCTACAAGGTAGACGCTGGTGGCCCGCTGCTGCGCCTCCTTATCTATGATAGAGCCCTCCGTGACATAGTGCGACACATCGGCGATGTGGACACCCACTTCATATAACTGAGCATTGGGGGCTGAGGGCTGTTTGCTGTTACGAGTTTCATTACCATGCGGGTGAAGTTCTCCGTTCTCCATTCGACGGATGCTCAGCGCATCGTCGAAGTCCTTGGCATCGGCGGGGTCGATGGTGAAGGTGAGCACGTCGCGGAAGTCCTTGCGGCGGGCTATCTCCTCGGGTGTGATGCCGGTGTCGATCTTGTTGGCAGCCTCCTCCACGCGCTGCGGATATTTGTAGGGCAGGTCGTACTGCGCCAGGATGGCGTGCATCTCCACGTCGTTCTCGCCCTGCTTGCCCAGCACGTCGATTACCTCGCCGACAAGGTTTTTCGACTCCTTCGACGGCCACTGGGTGATGCGCACCACGGCCTTCTCGCCCGTCTTGCCGCCCTTCAGCTTCTTCTTCGGAATGAGGATGTCCTGGGCGAAGATGTTTCCCTCGGCATTGAGGAAAGCATAGTCCTTCTCCACCTGCAGGATGCCCACGGCCTGGTTGTGCTTGCGCTCCAGAATCTCCGTCACGATGGCCTCCTTGATGTGGTTCTGCCGGCGCGCCATCATGGCCACGCGCACGCGGTCGCCGCCCATGGCGCTCATTGAGTTGCGCTCCGACACGAAGATGGGCTTGCCGCCGTCGTCGGGCAGGAACGAGTTCTTGCCGTTGGCCTTGCGGATGAAGGTGCCCTCCTGCACCTGGGTCTTCATGTTCAGCCGGTAGGTGCTGTTGTCCACCTTGCTCAGGTAGTCGTCCCATGCCAGCTCGTCCATCACGTCCACGGCCAGCATCTTGGCCGGGTGGGTGTCAAGCTTCAGCGCCTTGAACACCTGTTTGTAACTCAGTGCCTCGCCCGGATGCTCCTGGAATAGCCCTTGCACGGCATCGGCCACCTGTCGCTTCGACAGTCGTCGTCCTCCTTTTCTCTGTCCCATAGTAATATCAGTTTTAATTTTTTGCAAAGTTACAAAACTTTTTTCTATTTTCCCACATTATCGCCAAGAATTTTTCAACTCTTTCGCGCGCGCACGCGTTTAATAAGCGGAAAAAAGGCGCTACATGCGCTACTTTGGGTGATAACAGACTGACGTTCAGACGGCTGGATGTAGCTACAGGCCCCCAAAAGGAGCTACCGTAGTAGCTACAGAAAGTGAGGAGAGGGGAATGCGGCAAATTCTCTAGAGAATATGGGCAAACGGCGGCAGTATTTTTCCAAACGGCGTTAGTATTTTTCCAAACGGCGGCAGTATTTTCTCAAACGGCGTTAGTATTTTCACAAACGGCGGCAGTATTTTCACAAACGGTGGCACTATTTCCCTGAAAAACCCCTGTAGCTCCTGTGTAGCTCCTTGGTAGCTCCTTTTTGACGCTTGTAGCTACAAGCAATTAGTTAGTAGTCAGTTTATTAGACCTTAATGTAGCGCATGTAGCTCCTTTTTTTTGCTTATAATACACGCGCGTGAGAGCGCCCAAGGTCGAGCGGCCACTTCGTTCTGCGAAGAACTTGCGAAAGTTGAATAATTACTCTATTTCCAGGGCGAGGGGCTGGTGAGGCAGGCGCGGAGGCAGGTTGACGGTGGTGCGTCCGTCCTCGGTGGTGTATTTCAGCCGTTTGCCGGTGCTGAGGAGGCGGATGGCTTTACGGGGCTGGTTGTCAGTCCAGCTCAGCGTAGCGGGCATGTCGCCGTCATTGGCGGCGGGGCGGTAGAGGGCGTACTTCCTCATGCCGTCCTTCGAGGCGGTGAACCAGAGGTCGCCCTCGTGATAGTGGGGGGTGATGGTGGTGCCGTAGATGGCACGGCCGTTGATGCGGAGCCATTGGCCTATCTCATGCAGGCGCTCCGTAGCTTCGGCATTGATGATGCCCTCGGGCGTGGGGCCTACTCCCAGGACCATGTTGCCGCCCTTGGCCACAATCTCGATGAGCGTGCCCAGCACCTCGTTGACCGTCTTGTAGCGGGCGCGAGGCGTGTAGCCCCAGTCGTCGGTCAGGGGTATGCAGCTTTCCCAGGGGTAGGGGAGCTGCTGCTCGGGAATGGTGCGCTCGGGCGTCTGATAGTTCTCGTAGGGGCCGCGTATGGTGCGGTCGACGATGATGATGCCGGGCTGGCGGCTGCGGGCCATGCGTGCCACGGCGGGCATGTCGATGTCCTGCCCGTAGCGTCCGGGCCACACCCAGCCGCCGTCGAGCCAGAGGATGTCCACGCGGCCGTAGCGGGTGAGTATCTCCTCCAGCTGCCGGTGGGTGAACTGCTTGAACTGCTGCCATCGCCAGGGATACTGCTCCACGGGGTAGTTCACGTTGCGCCCCTTCTTGGCGTAGACGTCCCACCAGTAGTACTGCGAGTGCCAGTCGGGCTTGGAGAAATAGGCGCCGATGGTGAATCCGGCGGCACGGTAGGCGTCGAAGACATGGCGCAGCACGTCGCGGCGCGGGTCGTCGCGGAAGGCATGACGGGCAATGGTGTAGTCGGTCTCCTGTGAGTCGAACATGCAGAAGCCGTCGTGGTGCTTCGTGGTGAAAATCATGTACTTCATCCCCGCGTCGCTGCAGACGGAGGCCCATTGCGCCGGGTCGAACTGCACGGGGCGGAAGGTGTCGGCCAGTCCCCAGTACCAGTCGAGATACTGCTGGTAGGTGAGGGTGGTGTCGCGGGTGATCCACGGCTCGTCGCAGATGCTCCACGACTCCACGATGCCCGGCACGGCATAGATGCCCCAGTGGAGCAGCACGCCGAACTTCAGGTCCTGCCACTGCCTCAGGTTCTCCACTACGAGCGGCTCGGCCGGCCATTCGTATTCCTCCGACTGCTCATGGACGTTGCCGGTCTGCGCCGGAGAAGTGACAAGCGACGAGTGAAAAGTGATGAGTGCCAGCAGCACCTTCACCGTCCATGTTGTTCTCATTTCCATATTTAGTAATAATGAAAAAACTAAAGAGGCACCGGGCATGAAGCCTGGTGCCTCTGCAGATGGCGTCGGCAATGGCGGGCCTATTTCACAATCACCTTCTTGCCGTTCATGATGTAGAGTCCGCGCTTGGGCTGGAACACCTGACGGCCCTGGAGGTCGAAGTATTTGCTGTTGGCGGATTTGCCACTTCCGATTTCGCTGATGCCGGTGAATGTGGCAGGCGAGACGAACCTCACGTTGTAGACATACTGCTTGTTGTCAATCTGGAAGCAGAACTTGCCAGTGGCAATGAAGTTGTCGGGCACGGCGTTCAGGCTGCTGATGTTGAGCAGGATGTCGTCGCCGTCTTCCTCGAAGACGATGAGGATGCTGCCCTCAATGTCGTAGTAGCCGTTGAGGTCGAAGCCCAGTCCGTCGAAGGTGTTGCATCCCTGTCCGTAGATGTTGGCATCGGTCATGCCGTGCAGGTAGCTGTTCTGGTCGTCCATCAGGTCTGCAACGGTGACACCCAGTGCCTCGGCGGGCTTGTTCATGTCGATGGGCACGGTCATCTCCTCGGTCGAGACGGGCAGAATGAGCTCTTCCTCACCCACGATTTCGGCCTTGACGATGCTCTCCACGAAGCTGACGCTGATGTTGAAGGTAATCATCTCGCCGCTCTCCACATTGACGAGGAAGAGCTGGGTCTTGAAGACGTCGCCCACGTTGTTCACGCCAGGATACTGGAAGAACTGGAAGGTGCCGTCGGCGGCATAGCAGATGCCCACGGGGGTGCTGCTGCTCCACGTGGAGACACGGCCCTCGGCGTCAAGCCAGAAGCCTGGCTTCGGGTCGCAGCTGTACTGGTCGCTGTAGATGCTGCCTGTGGCTTCGGCATTGGCATCGGTAGCCAGGCCGTAGAGCTTCACGTCGCTGGTGCCGAGGATGCTCTCCAGCACAACGGGATCGATGGTCCATTTCTCCTCAATGGGATAGGCGCTGGCAGAAGGAATGGCCTGCACGCCGAAGCTGATGGTACGCACGTTGGTGAATTCGTCGTTCACCTGTTTGGGCTCTACCACCTTAAGGGTGACGGCGTAGGTGTAATACTTGTCGCCCTCACCGCCGTTGGTGAAGTAGAGGTAGGCAGTGCGCTCGTCGCCCACGCTGAGTGCATTGGGATACTGGCCCACGTTCCAGCTTTCCATGCTCAGACGGTTCTGAGAGTCGGGAGCGTTGGTAGGCTCGACGAACATGACGGAATTGGCGCCCCATGCGGTGACGCGGCCTTCAGAGTCGAACCACCAGCCACCGTTGTTGGCCGTTGATGCGGCAAAGCTGTTGTCGCCGTCGAGGGCCTTCACGGTCATTTCCGACACCTCCCAGCCCAGGGCGGCGGCGATGGCATCGAGGTCGGGCTTCACGGCCTTGGTGGAATAGTCGCTTGTCGGCTCCTGCTCAACCACGACAGTGGTCTCGCCCACCTTGGTCATGCCCTCCAGGCCATTGCCGGCCTCCTTGAGGAGCACCTCGAGGTTGTAGCGCAGACGGTAGGCCTTGTCGCCGTAAATCGCGTAGATGTTGACGAAGTATTTCTCCTCACTTTTCAGCACGCCGGGATATTGTCCGAGACGGCAGTACAGCGAGTCGCTGACGGTGTCGTAGGAGAAGCCCTCTACGAAGAACTTGTTGCCCTGACCATAGCCTGTGGCGGCGCACTCGCCGGTGGCCTTGCCACCCTCACCACCCTCGCGGATGTCGGTGGTCCACCAGCCGGGAGCACCAGCAGTGGAGTTCTGCGTCAGCTCGGCTTTCTTGTCGATAGTCTCCGTGTCGAACTCGGTGCACCAGAGCAGCTCGGCAATATTGCTCTTGATAGAGGCAGTGTCGGCGGCTCCTATCTTGGCCAGAATCTCGCTGAACTTAGCCACATAGATGGCATCGGCAGAATAGTCGGTACGGGGGTACTGCTGCACGTCGATGGCGGTCTCGCCCACGACATTCAGCTCTTTCTCCACGATGGTGGCAGGCTCGGGAATGGCCTTCTCGCCACCCGTCACGGTGAAGTCGATGGTGAAGGTGGCCACCTGTCCGTTGTACTGCAGGCTGAACTTCAGTTGCCTGTTGTAGATGCCGTATTTCAGCATGTTGGGCATCATGCCGATGTTGATGCTGAAGGTGCTGGCCTCCTCATCCCATACGGGGTTGCAATAGTAGGCGCCGTTGGGATAGCTGATAATCTCGGCTTCGGTGTCGAGCCAGAAGCCCTTCTCGCCACCAGTGGTGTAGCCGTCGCTCCAGGTGTCGGGAGCCGACGGGGGGGCATAGAAGAACATGTTGGGGTCGGTGCTGCCCTCAGCCATCCATGAGTTGAGAGCAGCCAGCAGGCCGGCAGCGTCGGTGCCAAGGGCCTGGCCCACTTCGGCGGCCTGGAAGGTGGCGGGCTCGGGAGCCCAGTCGTCGCGGGGAACCTGGTTCACCGTTCCCGTGAATTGTGCCTGTGCGGTCATCACGCCAAACAGACATACTACTGCTGTAAGCAGATTTCTCATTCGTGTAATCATCATACCATGTAGTTGAATTTAGGTTATTAAATAGTTAGTTCGCTAAAAGTGCTGCAAAGATAGGAATTATTCTTGAATCGCGCAAGTAAAAACGGGAAAATAACTGCTTCAGCTCTTTTTTTTCTTTGTTTTTCTTGCAGAAACAACAAAAAAAGCGTACTTTTGCATTCTTGAAGCACTACGTGACAGACACCATGCGAAAATATCTGTATTTCCTGCTACTGCTGCTCTTGCCGGCCTGTGTCGACGAAGAGGAGCTGCCCGACACGCCTCAGGGCAACTTTGAGGCATTGTGGAAAATAGTGGACCAGCACTACTGCTTCCTCGACTACAAGCAGCATGAGTACGGGCTGAACTGGAATGCCGTCTACAACAAATACAAGGTGCGCATCGACAAGGACATGACCAGCCTCCAGCTGTTTGAGGTGCTCACACAGATGCTGGCAGAGCTGCGCGACGGCCATGTCAACCTGTCGGCATCGCACGACTACGGCCGCTACTGGTCGTGGCGTGAAGACTATCCCGCCAATTTCAGCGACTCGCTGCTGCGTGCCTATTTGGGTACTGACTACAAGATTGCCTCGGGACTCAGCTACCGCATCCTCGACGACAATATCGGCTATATGCGCTACGAAAGCTTCAGCAGCCCCATCGGCGAGGGCAACCTCGACGAGGCATTGACGTACCTCATACTCTGCCAGGGCCTCATTATCGACATCCGGGGTAACGGCGGCGGCGACCTGACGAACGCCGAGAAGCTGGCCGCCCGCTTCTGTCAGGAGAAGACGCTGGTGGGCTATATGCAGCACAAGACGGGCCCCGGACACTCGGAGTTCTCGCCGCTGGAGGCACACTATCTGGAGCCGTCGTCAAACATCCGCTGGCACAAGCCCGTTGTCGTGCTCACCAACCGCCACGTCTTCAGCGCCGCCAATGAGTTTACGATGTACATGAAGACATTGCCGCAGGTGAAAGTGGTGGGCGACCATACTGGCGGCGGCGCGGGCATGCCCTTCAGCTCGTCGCTGCCCAACGGGTGGAGCGTGCGCTTCTCGGCTGTGCCCACCTATGATGCGCGGCGGCAGTCAATGGAATTCGGCATTGACCCGGACTATTATGTCAGTCTGCAGGATGAGGATTTCCGGCGCGGTCGCGACACCATCATCGAGTTTGCCCGCCAGCTGCTGAACCAGTAGGACAGGCTGCTGAAGCAGGAAGGGGAAAAGCCGGGACAGGACTACAATTTGTCGAGTGTCACCGTGATAGTGACGTACCGCCCGTTGTTCATCTCATAGTCGTATTCCGCCTCAATGCGGTAGGGCGACAACGACAGCACACGCCAGAGCATCAGCTGTTGCCGACCGTCGTCCAGGCTTCCTTCAATCCTGATGAGCGCCTCGCTGGCCCGCCAAGTGCCGTCGAGCTGTCCGCTGTCGTAGACCAGAGCACAGGTGCCGTCGGCCTGGAAGACTATAAACCGGTAAGACAGCTCAAAGTCCAGCGGCTCGGAGGTCTTGTAGCTGAAAGCCCACCGTCCGGCAAGTGTGTCTGCCGTCACGTCGCTGTCTTCCAACTTGTCACAGCCCGCCGCTAGCAGGCTCGCAAAAAAGAGCGCGAAGAGCACCAAGTGTTTCGTCATTTTGTTACTAGCGTGTAATTTTTATTAAAAAACCGCACAAAATTAGCGATTTTTCTTGAATTATAACATAGAACTCGGAAAAAATTGCTAATTTTGCACGATATTTTTGAAAGGCACCTAGACAATACGTCTTTTTGCCGGTCTGACATTATTATTATAGAGAAAGCAATGGATAAACTGAGTTATGCCCTTGGACTGGGCATCGGGCAGCAGTTGGCCCAGATGGGAGCTGCCCAATTTCTGAATGTGGATGATTTTGCACAGTCGGTTCGCGACGTGCTTCAGGGTAACGAGCTGAAGATTCAGCATCGCTACGCGCAGCAGCTGGTAAACACCTTTTTCCAGCAGCAAGAAGAGAAGATGCGTGCCGAGCAGGCCGAGAAAGGCAAGGCTGCCAAGGATGCCGGCGAGAAATACCTGGCTGAGAACGCCAAGAAGGAAGGGGTCATCACTACCGCCAGCGGCCTGCAATATCAGGTGCTGCGTCAGGGCAATGGCCGCCGACCCACAGCCAAGGACAAGGTGAAGTGCCACTATGAGGGCTTCCTCATCGACGGCACCGTGTTCGACAGCAGCGTGCAGCGCGGCGAGCCTGCCGTGTTCGGGCTGCAGCAGGTCATTGCCGGCTGGACAGAGGGCCTGCAGCTGATGCAGGAGGGCGGAAAGTACCGCTTCTTCATTCCCTATCGCCTGGCATACGGCGAGGGCGGTGCCGGACAGCTGATTCCTCCCTTCGCAGCACTGATTTTCGACGTCGAACTGATAGAAGTGGTCTGATGAGAAAGCTAGCGTCGTGGGCTGTAGCCCTTATGGGAGTGGCTGTCACAGCCGCATGTACGGGTGGCGCCGGGCAAGGCCAGGTGAAGCTGGCCACAGGAAACGACTCCCTGAGCTATGCCGTGGGCATGACCGTCGCCCAGGAATACAAGTCGACGGTCTCCCTCCCCCATGTCACCGACACCCTGCTGCTTGATGACTTCCTGAAGGGGGTTGAAGAAGGGACGGCCATTGACGGCAACATGAAAGAGATTGCCCGTGTGGCTGGTCTGGAGTCGGTCTTCCAGTTGAGCGATGCCGTAAAGAACATCAACCGCATCTGCTATGGCGGCGACAAACAAGGCGGCGTGACGCTCGGCGCGATGGCCGACGCCTACATGACCGTCATCAAGGGCGAAAACCCGGGAATGACCGGCGACGAGGCTTATGCCTACCTGTATGATGAACACCGTGCCGACAACCCGATGAAGCTGGCCCGTGCCACAGGCATCTCCATGGGTGATGCCGTCCTGCAGAACGATGCCTTACTCCAGAAGCTGGGCGTGGATGCCGTTCATGTGGGCGATTACCTGAACGGCATGAACGAGGGACTCAGGGCCTTTACTAACGAGCAGGCCAAAGCTGCTGCCGCAGGCATCGTGGCAGGCCGTTTCATCACCAGCCAGCGGCTGCCGTTCTACGACAGCAAGTTCTCAGGCAACGACAGCACCAGGATTATCAACGCCTCGGTAGCACTGACGGCTTTTCGGCATGCCATGGGGAGCGGACGCCTACAGCTGACCAAGAAAGAGGCTGAGCAATGTATGGAGCGCCACACCCTTGCCCTCGTCACCGGCCAGTTTGCCGACAACAAGACGGCAGGCCAGCAGTTCCTGACCGCGAACAAGACCAAGGACGGCGTGCAGACCACAGCCAGCGGCTTGCAGTATAAAGTGCTGAAACAGGGCGACGGCCCGGTGCCCACAGCCACTGACGTGGTGAAGGTGCACTACGAGGGACGGCTCATCGACGGCACCGTGTTCGACTCGTCGCTGGAACGCGGCGAACCGATGCTCCTGCCGCTGAACGAGCTCATCGACGGCTGGGCCGAGGCTCTGCAAATGATGCCGGTGGGTTCGGAGTGGGAACTCTACATCCCGCAGGAGCTGGCCTACGGCAGTGAGAGCATAGGAGAGCATGTGAAGCCCTTCTCCACACTCATCTACCGCGTGCAGCTGCTCGAAATCAAGGCTCCCAAGAAACCGGCCAAATAGACAAGACAATACATATATTTATAATTTTTAAAAAACAAAACAACAAAATGAAAAAATTCGCTTTCATGGCCGTATCGGCCATCGCTGCTGCCACGCTCGTTTCATGTGGCGGCGCAGGCACTCCGAGTGCCAACCTGAAGTCTGACGTCGACACACTGAGCTATGCGCTGGGTATGAACCTGGGCGACGAGCTGGTGCAGTACAACATCATGGACCAGATGGGTGTCGACTCCGCTTTCGTCAATGAGTTCATCAAGGGTATGAGCGACGCTGCCAGCGCCAAGGACGACAAGAAGAAAGCTGCCTACTACGTGGGCGTGCAGATTGGCAACGACCTGAACAACCGCATCATCCCCGGTATGGAGAAGCAGTACTTCGGCGAAGACTCTACCCTGAGCCTCAACCGCGCCAACATCCTGGCTGCCATCATCAAGATGGTGAAGGGTGACACCCTCACCGCCATCAAGGCCGACGATGCCCGCAACTTCGTGCAGACCTTCCAGCAGAAGCAGAAGGAGAAGCAGTATGCTAGCGTGAAGGCCGAGGGCGAGAAGTTCCTGGCCGAGAATGCCAAGAAAGACAGCGTGATCACCACCGAGAGCGGCCTGCAGTACAAGGTTATCAAGCAGGGCAACGGTGCCATCCCCACCGAGACCGACAAGGTGAAGGTGCACTATGAGGGCCGCCTCATCGACGGTACCGTGTTCGACTCTTCGCTGCAGCGCGGCGAGCCCACCTCCTTCAATGTCAACGCCGTCATCAAAGGCTGGACCGAGGCCCTGAAGATGATGCCCGTCGGCTCGGAGTGGGAAGTCTACATTCCGCAGGAGCTGGCTTACGGCGAGAATGGCGCCGGCCAGAACATTCCTCCCTACGCTGCCCTCATCTTCAAAGTTCAGCTGCTTGAAATCGAGAAGTAAGTCAGCTACGCAATGAAGAGCGCATTCGTCATAGCACTCGCCGCCTTGGTGGCGGGTGCTTCTTATAATACAGCCGAAGCCGGAAAGAAAAAGACCAAGGAGGTGAAGAAGGCTGCCGAGGAAGTGGTGGCTCCCGTATCCCTGGTCACTGGCAGCGACTCGCTGAGCTATGCCGCAGGCATGATGATGACCAACGGTCTCATCGGCTATCTGCAGCAGCAGCTGAAGGTGGACACTGCCTACATGGCCGACTTCGTGAAAGGCTTCAACGAAAGCATTGCCGACACCAGCGACCCCCGCGAGGTGGCTCTCAGGGCCGGACGGCAGATTGCCGACCAGCTCAAGCAGAGCATGCTGCCCCGCATCAAGGCCGACTTTACCGACACCCCCGACAGCATCATCAACACGCTGCTGTTCCGAGGCTTTGCCGATGCCCTGCTGGGCGACACTACCGTGATGAAGGCCGACTGGGCACAGAACTTCTTCGGCGAGCGGCAGAGCTACAACAACAAGGTCAAGGCCGAGAAGCAAATCAAGCCCGGACGCGACTTCCTGGCTGCCAACGCCACCAAGGAGGGTGTCATCACCACGCCTAGCGGCTTGCAGTATAAGATACTGGTGAAGGGCGAGGGAAAGGTGCCCCAGCCCACCGACAAGGTGAAGGTGCACTATGAAGGACGGCTCATCGACGGTACCGTCTTCGATGCCTCCTCCAAACACGGCACCGAGCCGGCCTCCTTCCGCGCCGACCAGGTGATACGTGGCTGGGCAGAAGCCCTGACCATGATGCCCGTAGGCTCGAAGTGGCAGCTCTTCATCCCGCAGGAGCTGGGCTACGGCGAGCGTCAGGCCGGACAGATTCCTCCCTATTCCACGCTGATTTTCGACGTGGAGCTGGTAGGCATCGAATAACAAATGAAAAAACGTGATTAATACTGTTTAATTCGTGTGAGTCACTAAAAACAAACAGGAGCAAAAACAATGGAAAAAATAGACAATCTCGACAAAAAGATTCTCAGCATTCTGTCGAAGAATGCCCGCATTCCGTTCAAGGAGGTGGCTGAAGACTGCAACGTGTCGCGTGCCGCCATCCACCAGCGTGTGCAGAAGCTCATCGAAGGTGGCATCATCACCGGCAGCGGCTTTGATGTCAACCCCAAGTCGCTGGGCTACCGCACCTGCACCTACGTGGGTATCACACTGGAGCGAGGCTCCATGTACAAAGAGGTGGTGAAGCGCCTGGAACTGATACCCGAAGTCGTGGAGTGTCACTTCACCACAGGCCCTTACACCATGATGGTGAAGCTCTATGCCCGCGACAACGAGCAACTGATGCTGCTGCTCAACGGACAGCTGCAAGAGATTCCGGGAGTAGTGGCCACAGAGACGCTCATCTCTCTGGAGCAGAGTATTAAACGTGAGATTCCTGTTAAGTTTGAAGAGATTGAAACCGAATGAACAAGTATTCACTGAAACAGCAGACCGACGCCATTTACCGGCGTTTCGTCACCCTGCCCCGGCGGCCGGTCATCGGCATCACCGCCAACTACGATGAACATAGTGCACGCCTGGCCGAGGGCTATTACAAGCAAGTGGTGGCAGCGGGTGGAGATCCACTCATCATCCCGCCCTGCAATGGCGTGGAGACCCTGAACGGCACGCTCAACCACATCGACGGACTGCTACTGACTGGCGGTGCCGACATCAATCCGCTCTTTATGGGGCAGGAGCCAGTGCCGCAGCTGGGACATATCAATGCAGAGCGCGACCTGCCTGAACTGCTCATCACCCGCATGGCCTTTAACCGGCAGATGCCCATCCTGGGCATCTGCCGAGGCATACAGACGCTGGCCGTGGCATTGGACGGACAGGTGGAACAGCACATCGGCAACGGCATCAAGCACTCGCAGGATGCCGACCGCCATGTGCCCACCCACACCGTCAGCGTAGAGCAGGGTTCCACATTATATAATATAATGGAGCATGGCGGCAAACTCTCCCCATTGTACGTCAATTCCTTCCACCATCAGGCCGTGAGCGATCCCGGCCCCCACTTGCGTGTCGTAGCCACCGCCCCCGACGGCGTTGTGGAAGCTGTCGAGAGCAACGAGTACAAGTCGATTCTGGGCGTGCAGTGGCATCCGGAGTGCATGACCGCCGACGACGGAGGTCTCCTGCTCTTCCAGTGGCTGGTGGGCGAGGCCCGTACATACCGTCAGATTCAGCGGCTGCACAACCGCGTGCTCACCCTCGATACCCATTGTGACACGCCGATGAAGTACACCGAAGACTTCGACTTCACCATGCGCAACGACGGTGTCTGCATAGACCTGCCGAAGATGACCGAGGGACGGCTCGATGCCGCCATCATGGTGGCCTACATCCCGCAGACGATGGCGGCCAACCCTCCCGGAAGTCCCGATTCGCCGTTCAACTATGCCAACACCCAGCTCGACAGGATAGAGAAGTTCCGCGAGGCAGTGCCCCACAGGCTCTACATTGCCCGTACCTCCGACCATCTCTGGCAGAACAAGCGGGTCACGCGCAAAAGCATCATGATGGGCATTGAAAACGGCCTCGCACTGGAGGGACAGCTGAGCAACGTGGAGCACTTCGCTCGTCGCGGCGTGGTCTACATCACGCTCTGCCACAATGGCTCCAACGACATCTGCGACTCCGCCAAGGGCGAGCCGCTGCATGGCGGCGTTAGCCCCTTCGGCGAGCAGGTGATACACGAGATGAACCGTCTGGGAATGATGGTCGACCTGAGCCATGCGGCAGAGAGCAGCTTCTACGACGCTCTCGACATGTCGTCGAAGCCCATCGTCTGCACCCACTCCTCATGCCGCGCACTCTGCGACCATCCCCGCAACCTCACCGATGACCAGCTCCGCGCACTGGCTCGCAAGGGAGGCGTCTGTCAAATCACCCTCTATCCCGGATTCCTCCGGCAGGACGGACAGGCCACCATCCTTGATGCCATCGAGCACCTGAAGCACGCCATCGAGGTGATGGGCATCGACTTCGTGGGACTGGGCACCGACTTCGACGGCGACGGCGGCGTTCCCGGACTGGCCGATGCCAGTGAGCTGACCCTCTTCACACGTCAGCTGCTGCAGGCCTCCTTCAGCGAGGAGGACATTCAGAAGATTTGGGGAGGCAACTTCCTCCGCGTCATGAAGCAAATACAGTCGAGAAGATGAAAACGGTTTTGTCTTTTTACCTTTTTGCCTCTTTACTTCTACTCGCCACCTCCTGTGGCGGCGCGAAGAAAACGCCGGCAGAGCCGTCGGCCGCTACCAGTCTGGCAGCACCTGTCGATATTGCGTTTTCTGCCGACTCAGCCTATGCCTTCTGTCAGGCGCAGTGCGACTTCGGCCCCCGCACCATGAACAGTGAGGCACACGAGCGCTGCGGACAATGGATAGTGGAGAAGTTCCAAAGCTACGGCCTGCATGTCACCGAGCAGCGGGCCACGCTGAAAGGCTTCGACGGCACACCGCTGCTCTCAAACAACATCATAGCCAGCTACCGCCCCGATTTGGCCAACCGTGTCCTCGTCTGCGCTCACTGGGACAGCCGTCCCTGGGCCGACAACGACCCTGACCCCGCCAATCACAGCAAGCCTGTGATGGCTGCCAACGATGGAGCCAGCGGCGTGGCTGTCATGTTGGAACTGGCAAGGCTGATTTCCAGTTCAGAACGTAGGGCTGAGCATGCAGAATCTGCTGACGCCGATGAGACTTCGCCGACATCAGGCGCGGAGGCAAACGCTCAACCTTCAACGCTCAATCCTCAACTCGGAATAGACTTCATCTGCTTCGATGCCGAGGACTGGGGCGACGACGGCTACAGCGACTCCTGGGCACTGGGCGCACAGCACTGGGCCAAGAACCTGCACAAGCCGGGGTATAAGGCACGCTTCGGCATCCTGCTCGACATGGTGGGAGGACAGCAGGCACGCTTCTGCTGTGAGGGCTACTCGCTCTATTATGCCCCACAAGTGGTAAAGCGGGTCTGGCGGGCAGCCGAGGAGGCCGGCTACAGCAGTTACTTCCCCCGCGAGGACGGCGGCACCATCACCGACGACCACGTCCCCGTGAACGAAGTGGCCAAGATTCCGTGCATCGACATCATCCCCTACTACCCCCTCTGCGAACAAAGCTCTTTCGGCCCCACCTGGCATACCGTCAACGACGACATGCAGCACATCGACCGTAGCACCCTGAAAGCTGTAGGGCAGACGCTGGTGCAAGTCCTCTTCACAGAAAAGTAGTTTCCTCCGCGCGCGTGCGCGTAATACGCGTTTTGGCGCGGCATGTATGCCGCTCACCCGACTAGTTCCCCTCGCGCGCGTGCGCGTAATACGCGCGCGAAAAAAACGCGCTACAGGAGCTACTTTGTCACTAAACGGACTGATTGACAATTGGTTGTTTGTAGCTACACCGCTCTTTTTGGAGCTACTTTTGTAGCTACAGGCGGGGGAAAGCTATGAGCAGAAAATACTGCCGCCGTTTGGAAAAATACTGCCGCCGTTTGAAAAAATACTGCCGCCGTTTTGGAAAATACTGCCGCCGTTTGGAAAAATACTGCCACCATTTGGAAAAATACGAACGCCGTTTTGGAGAATACTGCCGCCGTTTGGGGCTGTAGCTACAAAAGTAGCACCAAAAACCATGCTATAGCTACAAGCAACGGTTTGCAGCCCAAATAATTAGCTATCAAAGTAGCGCCTGTAGCGCCAAAAAATGCTACGCGTGTGCGCGCGTATAGCCCTTATTCAACTTGACTAAGCCATGTCAGGCTTCCGCCGCCGCAAGCAGAATCTCGCTGAGGGTGGGGTGGATGTGCACGATATGTTGAAGCTGGTCTACCGTGGCCTGCATGCTGATGAGGACGCTGGCCTCCTGCACGAGGTCGGCGGCATGGGCACCAAAGACATGGCAGCCTAGGATGCGTCCGGCTTCCGGCTCGCTGAGCAACTTCACCATACCCTCTGTTTCGTTCATGGCCAGGGCCTTGCCGTTGGCACGGTAGAAGGCCTTGCGGCACTCATAGGCTGTGATCTCTAGCTTCAACTGGTCTTCGCTCTTTCCCACACAGGCAGCCTCGGGCGAGGTGAAGATGGCGGCGGGAACGGTGGAAAGCTGATGGTGAGCGTTCGCTACCGCACCGTCTTGCTTGACGATGTGCTCGACGACGGCTTTAGCCTGCGCCTCGGCAGCATGGGCCAGCATCTGGCGGCCGTTGACGTCGCCGATGGCGTAGATGCCGGGGATGGTGGTCTGGAAATGGTCGTCGACATGGATGCCCGTGCGCTCATCGTAGTCGAAGCCGGCATGGCGGAAGTGGTCGAAGACACGCGGGGCGCGGCCTACGGCCATCAGCACCTGCTCGGCCTCTACGGTCAGCTCGCGGCCTTTCTTGTCGGTGAAGCAGACCTCTTTCGCGGCATCTTTCTGCCTGATAGCCGTTACGGCGCACTGCAGGTTGAACTCCACTCCCCGTTTCTCCAGCACCTTACGTAGGCGCTTGGCGATGTCGCTGTCCAGTGCGGGCAGGCATTCCTTGAGAAACTCCACCACGGTGACCTTTGTGCCGAAGGCATTGAAGATGCTGGCGAACTCCATGCCGATGACGCCCGCTCCGACGATGCAGAGGCTGGCGGGGAGACGGTCGAGCTGGAGCAGGTCGCGGCTGTCGAGGAAGAGGCCGTCGGCGGGCTCCTTCAGACGGAGGGTCTTTGGCACGGAGCCGGTGGCGACGATGATGTGCGGGGCGGTGTAGGTCTCCTTTGCTGCGATGGCATCGCAGCATACAGGACGGGCTTCTACGGTGCGGGCGTCGAGGAAACGGGCTTCGGCACGGACGAGGGTGATGTTGGGGTGGGAGAGGAGCGTCTCAATGCCTGTGCGCAGCTGCTGCAGCACGGCGTCCTTTCGCTCCTTGGCCTTCTCCAGCTGGAAGCGGAAGCCGTCGTGGCTGATGCCGAAGGTTTCGGCCTCGCGCATGAGGCTGACGGCTTCGGCATTGCGGGCGTAGCACTTCGTGGGGATGCAGCCTTCGTTCAGACAGGTGCCGCCCACGCTTGCGGCCTCGAAGATGACTACCTTCAGCCCCTTCTCTGCGGCCAGCTCGGCAGCACGGTAGCCTCCGGGGCCTGCGCCGATGATGATGAGATCTGTCGTGTTCATAGAGTTTAGAGTTTAGAGTTTGGAGTTTGGAGTTTAGAGTTTGCTACCGCACCTAGTCTCTGGTGCGGTAGCAAATTCTTTATTCTTCATCTCTCTTTCTTCATGCTTCCTTTAACTGGCGGTAGGTCACCATGGGATGCTTGGCTGCCAGCACGTCATCCACGCGGCCGATGGGTGTGTTGTGCGGAGCCGACTTCACCAGTTCGGGGTCGGTCTTGGCCTCCAAGGCAATCTGGCGCATCACCTGTATGAATTCGCTGATGGTCTCGAGCGACTCGTTTTCCGTAGGCTCAATCATCAGGCTCTCGTGGAACAGCAGGGGGAAGTAGATGGTGGGTGCGTGGTAGCCGTAGTCGAGCAGCCGCTTGGCCACGTCCATCGTGGTGACCCCTGTGCTCTTGTCTTTCAGACCGTCGAAGACGAACTCGTGCTTGCACAGGCCATCGATGGGCAGTTCGTAGACATCCTTCAGCTGCTCCTTGATGTAGTTGGCGTTGAGCGTGGCCAGCGGGCCTACCTCCTTGATGTGCTCACGTCCCAGCGAGAGGATGTAGGCGTAGGCGCGGATGGCCACGGCGAAGTTGCCGTGATAGGGCGACACTTCGGGGAAGAACTGCTCCAGCCCTTCGCGCACGCCGACGGGTCCGGCACCGGGGCCTCCGCCGCCATGAGGCGTTGAGAAGGTCTTGTGCAGGTTGATGTGCATCACGTCGAACCCCATGTCGCCCGGACGGCAGGCGCCCAGCATGGGGTTGAGGTTGGCCCCGTCGTAATACATCAGGCCGCCGCAGTCGTGTACCAGCTTTTCGATGGCAGGTATCTGTCGCTCGAAGAGTCCCAGCGTGTTGGGGTTGGTCATCATCATGGCGGCAATGTTTTCTCCCTGTTGGCTGAGCAGGGTCTGCAGGGACTCGAGGTCGACGGTGCCGTCGCTGAGCGATTTCACCTCCACGATGTCCAGCCCGCAGACAGCAGCCGAGGCGGGGTTGGTGCCGTGGGCGGAGTCGGGCACGATGACGAGGCGCCGCTTGTCGTCGCTACGGCTCTCGTGGTAGCGCTTGATGACCATGAGGCCGGTCAGCTCGCCGTGGGCACCGGCGAAGGGCTTCAGCGTGAAGGCATGCAGGCCGGTGAGCTCGCAGAGGGCACGGCAGAGCAGCGTGCAGACGGCCTCGGCGCCTTTCGTCGTTTCGGCGGGCTGCAGCGGGTGGAGGTTGGCAAACTGCGGCAGTGCGGCCATCTCCTCGTTGAGCTTCGGGTTGTACTTCATCGTGCAGGAGCCGAGCGGATAGAATCCGTTGTCCACGCCGAAGTTATTGGCCGAAAGATTCGTATAGTGGCGAACCACGGTCATCTCGTCGCATTCGGGCAGTGCGGCGTCCTCCTGGCGGCGCAGCTCCTGTGGCACATGGTAGTCGCCGAAGCGGTTCTTCGGCAGGGAGTAGCCCTTGCGGCCCGGCTGCGACAGCTCGAATATCAGGTTTCCGTATAGTCTGTTGTTCATAGTGCTATTTTGATTCCTTTGTTAGGAGGCTAAGAAGTGTGTCGATTTCTTCCTTGGTACGTTTCTCGGTGACGGCAAACATGAGCTGGTCGTCGGCCAGGCGGATGCCTCCGAAGATGCCGTTGTCGAGGAGGCGCTGTTGCAGGGCGTCGGCATCGCCGTTATAGCGCACGACAAACTCGTTGAAGAACGGCTGGTCGTAGACGAGCGTGAAATGTCCGGTGCCGAGAAGCCGGTCGCAGAGATAGTGGGCGCCGGCATAGCTTAGCTCGGCAGCCTCCTTCAGTCCCTGTCTGCCCATGAGCGAGCAGTAGACGGTGGCAAAGAGTGCCATCAGCGACTGGTTCGAGCAGATGTTCGACGTGGCCTTCTGCCGGCGGATGTGCTGCTCGCGGGCCTGCAGGGTGAGCACGAATGCGCGCTGGCCACGGCTGTCCACTGTCTTGCCGACGATGCGGCCGGGCATCTTGCGGATGAGCTTCTCCGTGCAGCACATATAGCCCACGTAGGGCCCGCCCCACTGCATGGGTATGCCCAGGCTCTGGCCGTCGCCCACGGCAATGTCGGCCCCCCACTCGCCGGGAGTCTTCAGCACGGCGAGGTCGGCAATGATGCTGTTCATGACGAACAGGGCCTTGGCGTTGTGGCAGAGGTCGGCGAAGCCTGTGTAGTCCTCGACGATGCCGAAGAAGTTGGGCTGCTGCACCATCACTCCGGCCACCCCGTTTTGGGGTGAGAGGAGCGCGCTGAGCTGCGAGAGGTCGGTGACGCCGTCCTTGGCGGGAATCATTTCCAGTTCTATGCCGTGGAAGTGGGCGTAGGTCTTCATCACCGCCACGGTCTTCGGGTCGACGGTCTCCGAGACGAGGAAGCGCTTCTGCTTCTTGCCGGCGGCCACGGCCATCATCATGGCTTCGGCCGAGGCGGTGGTGCCGTCGTACATGGAGGCGTTGGAGATGTCCATGCCTGTCAGTTCGGCCATCATGCTCTGGTACTCGAAGATGTAGTGCAGCGTGCCCTGCGAGATTTCGGCCTGGTAGGGCGTGTAGCTGGTGAGGAACTCGGAGCGCGAGAGCAGCTGCGGAATGACCGACGGTGTGTAGTGGTCGTAGACGCCGGCACCGGCAAAGCACGTCAGCTGGCGGTTCTGCGAGCCCAGCTGCTCAAACAGCTGCCGCACCTCCAGCTCGCTCATCTCCGACGGCAGCTGGTAGTCGCCACGGAAGCGTATCTGCTCAGGCACCTCCGCATACAGCTCGTCGAGGCTCTTGATGCCGATGACATTCATCATCGCCTGCAGGTCGGCCCCGGTATGGGGGAAATACTTAAAGCCTGCCCCCTGCCCCTCCGCAAGGGAGGGAGAGCCTATCCCCTGACCTTCATCAAGGGAGGGAGAGCCCACCCCCTTCCCCTCCCCAAGGGAGGGGTGATTAGTTAGTTGTTCCATTGTATCTGTTCTTTTGTAAAGCCGTCAAGGCCCCTCCTTGGGGAGGGGGCGGGACGGGCTTATTTCGAAGTAAACTCGGTGTAGGCGGCGGCATCCATCAGGGCATCCAGCTCGCCCTTGTCGCTCAGCTCCACCTTGATGATCCAGTTCTCGTAGGCATCCTCGTTCAGCAGTTCGGGCTTGTCTTCCAGAGCCTCGTTCACCTCGACGATGGTGCCGCTGACGGGCGCGATGATGTCGCTGGCTGCCTTCACGCTCTCCACGGCGCCGAACTCCTCGCCGGCCTCCACCTCGTCGTCCACCTCGGGCAGGTCGACGTAAACCACGTTACCCAGTGCGTGCTGGGCATAATCGGTGATGCCGATATAGGCCATGTCACCTTCCACTCTCACATACTCATGCGACTCGCTGTAATAGAGTCCTTCAATTACTTTTGCCATAGTCTGTTCCCCCTGAGTCAGGAGGGCTGGGTCTGAACAAGCGATTATCAGCCCCTTTTTATTGTTAGTAATAGAGGAGTCTGCGCCTGTTCAGACCCCTAGTCCCCTGGCTCAGGGGACTAATGTTTGTAGCTCTTGCTGAAAAACTGTTTCTTGCAGACCTTGCCGGGGAACACTTTCTTGCGGATTTGTATCTGCACGTCGGTGCCCAGCTTGGCATAGGCCGTGTCGACGAGGGCCATGCAAACGCTCTTGTCCACGGAGATGGCGTGGTAGCCGGTGGTCACTTCGCCGATGGGCTGTCCGTCGGGCGACAGGACAGTGTAGCCGTGGCGGGGGATGGCCTTGTCGGCCAGCTCAATGCCCACGAGCCTCCTGGCCACTCCTTCCGTCTTCTGCTTCAGCAGCGCCTCGCGGCCGATGAACTCCGGCTTGTCGAACTTCACGAACATGGAGAGGCCGGCCATGACGGGCGAGATGTCTGCGCTCAGCTCGTCGCCGTAGAGCGGCAGGCCCACCTCGAAACGCAGCGTGTCGCGACAGCCCAGTCCGCAGGGCTTGCAGCGTCCGCTGGCCAAAAGCTTGTCCCAGCACGCGTTGATGTATTGGGGAGCAGCGTAGATTTCGAAGCCGTCCTCTCCGGTATAGCCCGTGCGGGAGATGATGACAGCTTCAGCCTCAAGGGTCTTGGTCTCGTAGAATTTCAGTTCTTTGCAGGGCAGAGCGAGCACTTCCTCTACGACGCTTTCGGCCGCAGGGCCTTGTACGGCCAGCTGACCGTAGTGGTCGGACACGTTCTGCAGGTCGATGTCGAAACCCTCGGCCTGCTGCTGCATCCATGCCCAGTCTTTGTCGATGTTGGCGGCGTTGATGACGAGGAAGAAGTTCTGCTCGCCCATCTTGTAGACCAGCAGGTCGTCGACGGTGCCGCCGTTCTCGTAGCACATCATGCCGTAGAAGATTTTCCCCGTGGGAGCGCCGCTGACATCGTTGGTGAAGATGTGCTGCACATAGCGCTCGGCATCCTTGCCCTTGACGGTGACCTCGCCCATGTGCGAGACATCGAAGACACCGCAGGCCGTGCGTACGGCCTGGTGCTCGTCGGTGATGTTGCTGTACTGGATGGGCATTTCAAAGCCTGCGAAGGGCGACATCAGTGCGCCCAGCGCCACGTGTTTGTCGTAAAGACATGTCCGTTTGTTTTCCATATTATTTATATAGGTTGATAAAATCCTTGTCCAGATAGTCTTGTTCCAGCTGTTCGATAGCGGCCTCATCGTCAGCGGTCAGCTGGTGCTCGCCTGTGCAGAGGGTGGCCTTGATGCCCGCCTTCAGCATTTCCTGCGACAGGGGGAGATAGTCTTTCAGCAGGGTGATGCGCTGGCGCACGCTCTGGATGCCTTTCGCCTGCAGCTTCTCAGGGCCGGGCGTGATGGCATTCAGCATGTGCTCCATGTTGGTGTCGTAGAGCAGGGTGCTGTGCACGATGCTGTGTCCTGCCACCAGATGACAGGCCGTGCCACTCACTTTCTTCCCGTCGACGAGCACGTCGTTGTGGCTGGTGCTGGTGGCCGTGATGCCCATCTTGTGAAGCACCAGCAGAATCATGTTGATGAATGTGTAGAAGGCCAGGCTGGTGTTTTCCTCCTTGGTAATATACGACAGCATGATGTTTCCCTGGTCGGCATAGACGCAGCCGCCCCCGCTCTTTCGGCGGAACATCTGAATGCCGTGCTCCCGGCAGTAGGCCACGTTCACCTCGTTCTCCAACAGCTGGTTGCGACCGAAGATGACGCTCGGCTCCACCTGCCACAGGAAGAAATAGTCGTCTCCGTCCAGATGGCGGGCCACCCATTCCTCCATAGCCAAATAGAACGACAATCGCCGTCCTGCTTTGGCTGGAGAGTGCAGTGCAACGTATTTCATAGAAAATAAGGTTCTGATTCCGTTTGCAAATTTACTCATAAAAAACGTAACTACCAAATGAAATGGCAGAAATGTTTCTACTCTGTTGTTTTTGTCTCTGCTTGACGGTTGGTGCCGGGCAGCGTCTCCAGCATATAGATGGCGTCGAGGCTCCACATTGCGGCATCGTTGGTGGTCAGGCCGAGCCATTCGTCGATGGGGGAGGGCACGAGTGGAGGCGTGAGGCGGTCGATGTGGAACTGCGGTGCGGCGTTGTGCTCGATGCGCCCCCAGAGGTCGGCCCAAGCCTCGGCAGCCAGCTGTGGGGAGCGTGTCTGCCAGGCGGCGTATGCCAGCAGGCGGCGGACGGGGAAGCGGTTACGGCTGACGCTGAGGGCCATCGGCTTGTAGCGCAGGGCATGGTCGAGCCAGACGGGCTTGAAGGATTCAAGCTGTTCCCCTCCTTGGGAAGGTTTCAGCGGGAGACTGAGCAGCTCGTTCATCACCTCGAAGCCACCCATGATGGTGGCCAGGTGGTTGGTGTTCTGGCGGTCGGCAGGGCCTTCGTAGCTGATGCGGCCTGTGGCGGGATCGTAGCCCAGCGCCTTGTTGCCGGTGAAGAAGCCGTGGCGCAGCTGGGCGATGCTCTCAAGTCCTGCGAGAATCTTGTCGCGGTAGAAGGTGTTGCCCGTCCGTTCCCACTCCGTCAGCCAGTTGCCGGCGTAGGCCAGCCAGTCGGGGCCTAGGCGCAGGCGGGCTGGGGCCGTCGTGGGAAACTGCGAGCGCGGCTCTGCCAGGCGCATGGGGTCGAGGTGGTAGAGCAGGGTGTCGGCATCGGTCTGCTGGTGCATCACGTCGCCTGTGCGCCCGTCGCCGCCTGTCAGGTAATAATAGAAGCGGAGGAAGGCCGACTGCGAGATGCGTGCCTCCTTGGCACCGCAGCCCCAGTGGCTGACGTTATGGCGCGAGCCTAGCGGAGCCAGCGGTCCCAGATGGTAGGTGTCCACCTCGCTGTTGTGGCGGGTCATCGCCTCGGCCATGCGCCAAACGTCGGCCCGTCCTGTTCGCAGGAACGAGTACCACAGCCACATGGGCGTGGCCAGCTCGGTATTGTCCCAGGCAAAGCCGCCCACGTCGTAGCGCCACTCATGGCGCACGGGGTCGTAGGCGTGCATCAGGTCGCCATAGTCCCAGAAACCGTACCACTTGTGCTGCTCGATGGCCTTGAGGTAGAAGTCGAGGTATTGCGCGAGGCGCTGCTCGGCAAGGGAAGATTGGAGCGTGCTGCCGGAGGCACCAGCTGCAGCGGGCAGGCTCCAGATGCCGAAGGCCCGCTTCTGGTGGAGGTATTCCGGTGTGGGCAGCAGGCGTGGGCTGGCATCGAAGAGCAAGGCCTGTTCGCTGAAAGACTTCTTGCCGGGATAGCCGGGCTGCGGGTAGAGCCAGAGGGTGGTGGTGCGGCCTATGCCGTAGGGTGTGGACAGTCCCTCCTGCACATCCTCGTAGCTGGCCATCAGGCCGTGGGCGATGGTGTCGTAGTGGCACAGGTTCATCGGCTCGGCCTCTGGGCTCCACATATACATGGTCAGCTCGGCCTCGTCGCTGCGGGCATGGTCTATCTGGATGGTGGAGGGGTACGACTGCCAGAAGTCCTGCATGTGGACGGCCAAGCCGCCGTGGGTGTCGCCAGCGAAGACATAGCCCGGTGCGCGACGGCCGGTGAAGGTGCCTATCCAGGGGGTGGCGTTGGCAATGTCACCTGCGGGACTGCTGGTAGAGGCGGGGCTGACGGCGCGCTTGCGAATGGAGAAGCTGTTGTCGGTGAGCTGGGAGAGACGGAAGCCGTCCCAGGCGGCCCAGCTGTCGATGAGCTGGCGGTCCATTGGGTTCAGGTCGTTGTAGGGAGGCAGGGAGTGTCCTTCCATCTGGCGGCGCTGCGCCTCACGGATGGTCAGGGGGCGCCGTCCGTCGACGGGCTGTACCGGCTCTGCCCATACGCCGCCGTCGTCGGTAGAGAAGGCGATGTGGCGGTTGTAGGGTTCCTGCCGCATGGGCACGTCGAAGCGGATGCCCAGCGAGGTGATGGCATCGCGCTGCGGGTCGCCGTCGTAGATAAAGGTATGTACGAGCTTCACCTGCTCGCTG
This sequence comes from Prevotella sp., assembly GCA_024697405.1. GTDB lineage: Bacteria > Bacteroidota > Bacteroidia > Bacteroidales > Bacteroidaceae > Prevotella. The sequence goes on along the minus strand of JAILFU010000193.1, from coordinate 68,224 downwards.
TCTTTCCAGAAATACAAGCGGAGGACAAACGGCAGACATAGGCGGCCTTCGCCGGTTTTATGGTGGCCTTCCACCTTGACCACGGCCGAGACATTGCCCGAGCGTTCTAGTACGATGGAGTCAACCTGCGACACGAGGCTGCTGTTTCCCATAGCAGCCACCAGCCAAGCCTGTCCGCACACTCGCACGCCGTCGAGCACCAGACTGTCGATGATGTTGCGGCCTTGTCTGGGAAGGTAGGCCTGCAGCCTGCCAGTGCTCACTTGCAGTTGCGTGTCGGTAAGGCGCACGTCCATAGCGTTCTGCTCCTTGCTCTTCTTGACATCCATCCGGATGAGCAGGTCGTCGGAGGGGGAGGCTACGGTGGCGACTCCTGCCCACTTCACTGAGCCGTCGGGCCAGAGGGCGTTCACCCAAGTGTCAACCTTCTCCGTATTGGAAACCTCCCATAATTCGCCGGGGGCGAAGGGGATGCCGAAGCTGACGGGCTGCGGGACGGAGGGTGCTTCTCCCACCCAGTGCAGGGGGATGCCTGACTTGATGGAAGGCCGTTCAAGCTGGTAACAGCGGAAATTGGTGATGCGGGTGCGTGAGAGCGTGGTGCGGAAGCCGAACCAGCCCTCTGTCAGCGGTTCCGGGTCCAGGTAGTCAACGATGCGCTCCCCGTCGACCCACATCTGCGTGCGGCCTTCTGCTGTCTGTAGCCGGATGTGGTACCAGTGGTCGGGACGGAGGAGATGGGCAGGGTCGGTATATTCGATGAGGATGGGGGGACGGTGGCTGGCGCTGTCAACGCCCAGCGCATCGCCCGTGTAGCGGCGGAAACGTGTGGTGGTGTTGTAGTTGCCGCCATAGCCCAGGTAGTACATCTGCAGCGTGTAGCAGCGGGCGAAGATGCCGCTGCGCCAGGGCAGGCGTTTCCAGAGGTCCTTCGCCTCCGGGTCGCTGGCCATCCAGAAACAGTTCATGTCGCTCAGGCGGTCGGGAGCCTTCTTCTCCTCCCCGGAGAAGGATGGAGATTCCACCACCACCTGCACGTCGTATTCCACGGCACAGTCGGCCTGCATTTTCTCCTTTCGCCAGAGCGTCAGTCCCTTCGGAGCCAACAGCTCGCAGGTGTCGCCTCGGAACGATACCTTGTATTCTGCCGATTCCGACTCCACCCGCCAGTACTTGCTGAACAGCTGCTCCGACAGCCCCGACGGCTCCGTCCGTGTCGTGACGTTTCCCCTTGCGGTTGTCCGTGCCGTGACGTTTCCTGTCACGGCTATCAGCATCAGTATCAGGCTAGAAGCGCGTAGAGCCATCGACATTGAAAATAGGTTCATCGGTAGGAATGTCTTGGGGATAGAATTGTACGGCCGAATCGTTCATCTTAGGGTGCTGCTGCTGGAGCAGGCGAATCATCTCAGCTCCTGCCCAGATGACAGGGCCGTAGCCGTGGGCAGCCATGACATGGGTGGGGCGGCAGGCGTAGAAGGCGGGGTCGAAGCCCATGCCCGTGCCCACGCAGACACCTTCCACCTGGCCTTTGGCATTCACTGCGCTTTCCACGGCGTGCCAGGCCAGCTGCACGGTGGGGCCGAACGACAGGGCGTCGACCCAGCCCTGATTGATGGCGTGAGCCATGCAATAGGTGTAGATGGCGGTGCACGATGTCTCCTCGTAGGTGTCGGGGCGGTCGAGCAGCTGGTGCCAGAATCCGTCCTTCCCCTGACGGGAGGCGAGGCTGGCGATGTGGATTCGCAGCAGTGCCAGAATGTCCGCGCGGTCGGGGTGGCTGGAGGGCAGCACGTCGAGCACCTCGCACAGCGTCAGCAGCGCCCAGCCGTTGGCACGTCCCCAAAAGAAGGCCGGATGGAACTCGCCCTCTTTGGAATCTTTGTCTGAGGCAGAAGGGTTCTCCACCCATCCGTGGCGGAACAGTCCTGCCTCGGGCACGAACATGCGCTGTGCGAAGTGCAGCACCTGTGTGGCAGCCTCGTCGTAGTAGTGCTGGTCACCTGTCAGCCGCCCCATCAACGCCAGGGCAGGGATGCCCATGAACATGTCGTCGAGCCACACCGTATTATAATGCGGGCGCGTGCGTGCGAAGGTACCGTCGCTGAGGCGGTATTCCTTGTTCATGATGTAGGATACGTAGCTGTCGATGAGCGGACGCAGGCCCAGCTCCGGCTGGCGGAGCGATGCCTTGATCATGGCCGAGCATACGGCACCGGCATCGTCGAGGGCATGCGGGTCGATGACACGCCGGATGTTCACGTCGATGTTCTTCTGCGTTTGGTAGATTGACCGGTAGCGGGGGGCGATGTCGCGCAACAGCCGGAAGCGGTCCAGGGCATAGTCGCGGTAAGTCGTGTCGCCGGTAGCCGTGTAAGCGGCCAGTACGCCGCTGTAGGTGACGCCCCATTCATAGCTGGTCAGGCGGAAGTCGCCTGGAGCCAGTTGGGTGTCGGCATTGACGGCATCAAGGCTGGCAAGGGGCTGCTTGGTCTTGTTGTCAATAAGCTTGGCGGGCGTCACGCTGGCAATATAGCTGAGCACCCTGTCCATCGTGGCCTTCACCTCTTCGGGCTTCGACACGCCATAGCCGTGAGGATAGGCGGGCTTCATCAGGTGTAGCGGTGTGTTCGCGTCGTTCACAGGCTTCTGTTTCTGTCCTGTGGCAGTCATTCCTGTCAGCAGCAGGAGTAACAATGTGATTGCGGTCTTCTTCATATAGTTTGGTTTGTCGTTAACTGGAGCACGCTGCAAAGATACGAAATATTTTCTGTATTTCCGCATAGGTTTCTCAGTTTTTTTTCGTAACTTTGGCTACGCCGAAGTTTTTTGCGGAGCAAAGCGAAACTTGTTTCGAGTCCTGGCACTCGGAAGAACAAAAGAAAAAACCGTTTTTCTTTTGTTCTTCCCTCGTTTTTACGTAACTTTGCAGCAAAGAAAAGAGAATACATGGCCATGAGACGAAACGATATATGGATAATAGGCGTGCTTGCGCTGGCGGCAGTGCTCGTCATTGCCCGCAGATGCAGCAGCAAGGAACAACCAGAAGGGCAGGCTGAAAGCACAGAGCAGACCGCGCCTCCCTCCGTGGAGGCTGGACCACCGCCCGATGCCAAGGCACTGCTGCGGCGGGGCGTCGCTGCCGACAAGGCGGGCGACTATGCCGTGGCCGTCGGTTTCTACCGTCAGGCAGCCATGCAGGGACTGCCGGAGGCACAAAACAACCTTGGCGTGATGTATAAGGACGGACAGGGCGTAGCCCAGGACTATGCCGAGGCTGCCCGCTGGTTTGCCAAGGCCGCTTTGCAGGGCAACATCCTGGCCCAGTCGAATCTGGGCTGGCTCTATCAGTCGGGCCATGGCGTGGCGCAGGATTTCTCTGCCGCCCGTCACTGGTATCTGAAGGCCGCCTGCCGTGGACATGCCGCCGCACAGAACAACCTGGGCACGATGTACCGCGACGGCCAGGGCGTGACGCAAAACCTCGACTCAGCCCGCTATTGGCTTGAGCAGGCTGCCGCCCAAGGGATGGCTCTGGCACAGCGTAATTTGGCAAATCTGAATAAATAATTGCTAAAGTAGCGTTTCTTTTCCAGTTTTTTTATTATCTTTGCAGCAGAATTGACATAAATTTATAAGCTATGAGAAAGATTATGAGATTCCTGATGCTGGGCGCACTGCTGGTGCTGCCCCTGACAGCCATGAGTCGTGAGGCCACGATGGCTTCGCCAAACGGAAAACTGGTGGTGACGGTGAGCGACGAGGGCGGACGCCCCACATACGCTGTCACGCTGGAGGGGCAGCCAATGCTGCTGCCTTCGGCACTGGGCTTTAAAGCCGACTTCGGCGACTTCACCGATGGTCTGAAGATGACGGAGACCAAAGCTTCGCAGGTGGACAAATGCTACGAGATGCGGCAGGCCAAGCAGCACCACATACACTATGTGGCTACGCTGCTCACCGTAGGTTTTGAGAACGCCCGGGGGCAGAAGATGTCGATGGAGTTCTCTGTCAGCGACAACGACGTGGCTTTCCGCTACCTCATCCCCCGCCAGCGGAACGATAACCCGAAGAGTGCCGTCATCCTGAGCGAGCAGACCAGCTTCCGCCTGCCTGAAGGTACCACCACCTTCCTCACGCCGCAGAGCAACCCGATGATTGGCTGGGAACGCACGAAACCCAGCTACGAGGAGGAATACAAGGCCGATGCTCCGATGACCGCCCGCAGCCAGTACGGGAAGGGCTACACCTTCCCCTGCCTGTTCCGTGTTCCCTTTGCTGCGACGCCGTCGCAGAAAAGCGGACAGGACGGCTGGGTGTTGATTTCTGAGACAGGTGTCAGCAGTGCCTACTGCGGCAGCCGCCTCAGCGACTACGACGCCCCGACCGGCTACACCATCGCCTATCCCATGGAGGGTGAGAACAACGGCATCGGCTCGGTCATGCCCGGCATTCCCCTGCCCGGCACCACTCCCTGGCGCACCATCACCGTGGGCATCAGCCTGAAGCCCATTGTCGAGACCACCATCGCCTACGACGTGGTGGAGCCGATATACGAGCCGTCCATCGACTACCAGAGCGGCCGCTACACCTGGAGCTGGCTCATCTGGCAGGACAACAGCATCAACTACGACGACCAGGTGAAGTTCATCGACCTAGCCTCGGCCATGGGCTTTGAGCTGTGCCTGGTGGACAACTGGTGGGATGAGCGCATAGGGCGCGACCGCATCGCCGAGCTTTCGAAGTATGCCCAGAGGAAGGGCGTGTCGCTGACGTTCGGGTACAACTCCAACGGCTTTGAGAACGACGCCCCGCAGACGCCCCGCCAGTGCATGAACACCGGCATGGCCCGCGACCGCGAGATGGCGTGGATGAAGTCGATAGGCGTGAAAGGCATCAAGGTCGATTTCTTCGGCGGCGACAAGCAGGAGACGATGAAGCTCTACGAAGACATCCTCTACGATGCCAACCGCTATGGTCTGCAGTGCATCTTCCACGGCTGCACCCTGCCCCGTGGCTGGGAACGCATGTACCCCAACTATGTGGCCTCGGAGGCAGTGCTGGCCTCGGAGAATGTCTTCTTCAACGAGGGAGCCGCCAAGCGCGAGCCTTTCGACCTGACCATGCACCCCTTCTGTCGCAACACGGTGGGCACCATGGACTGGGGCGGTATCATCATGAACAAATATCTGTCGCCCGACAACAAGAGCCGCCATCCGCGCCACACCACCGACATCTTCGAGATGGCCAGCGGCATCACCATGCAGACGGCCATCCAGTGCGTGGCCATGCAGCCCAACAACCTCACGGCGAATGAACTTCCGTCCTTTGAGCTGGACTGGCTGAAGGCCATGCCCACCACCTGGGAGGAGACCCGCTTCGTCGACGGCTATCCGGGAAAGTACGTCGTGCTGGCCCGCCGCCACGGTGATGACTGGTACGTGGCAGGTCTGAACGCGCTGCCCGAGCCGCTGCAGCTGTCGCTCGACCTTACCGGCATCTTCCCCGTCGGCTCGCAGCTGAAGTACTATGTGGATGATGCCAAGAGCGGACAGCCCGCACTCACCACCCTGAAGGCCGACAAGAAAGGAAAGGCAAAGGTGACGATACAGCCCAACGGAGGCATCATCCTTCAGCAATAGAAGTCCCTAAAGCAGCATCAAGATGGCTAAACAAAAGAAAAAGAAGGAAAACTACGACAACGTCAAAAGCACGCGCCCCGTGCTGTGTCCCGACGGCAAATACCGCTGGGTGTTCGACGTGCCCATGCTCACTAACCCCAGCATCCTCTTCGACGTCTACTGGGTGCTGGCCATCAGCTTCGGCATCGTCTGGCTGTTCGTCTTGCTGCTCGGCGCCTGTGAGGGCAACCTCCATCTCTCTGATGTATGGGGAGTGACACGGGGGTTCCTGTTGCTCATCGCCGTCTTCTTTGTGATTGGCTACGTGGCCTATTTCTTCGTATCCTGGCACTACGGGTGGAAATACAGCATCCTTTTCATCCTGGACGAGAAGGAGGTGGTGCACAAGCAGCTGCCCGGCACAGAGGGCAAGGCCCGGGCCATCGGCAAGCTCACCGCCCTGGCCGGAGCCGGCAGGGGCAATCTCAGTATGGTGGGGATGGGCATCCTGGTAGCTAACCGCACGTCGATGACCACCAGTTTCACCAGTGTTCGCCGCCTCATACCCCGCCGCCGCTATCATCTCATCAAGGTGAACGGTCTGCTGACCCGCAACCGTGTCTTCGTGGGCGACGAGGACTACGACTTCGTCTACCAGTTCCTCTGCGACCACTGCCCGAATGCCCGGAAAGGCTGAACAGGCCGGTTGCCCGATATCATTATTTTGACAGAATGACAAAGAAAAGTGCCTTTTTCTTTGTCATTCTGCTATTTTATTTGTACCTTTGCCGCCGCAAGAACTATTTTCTATCTATTATTTATGACAAAATGAAACGAAAAGCTTGCAAAATGAGAACATTGGCAGTAGCGCTGGCAATGTTCAGTAGTGTTGCCGCCATGGGGCAACAGAGTTCCGAACCTGACTGGATGAAAGACCTGACCAGTCGAATCACGCTCAACGGCTATGCCCAGGGGGGCTGGAGCTATCAAGACCCGAACGGCACAAAAACTAACGCGTACAATCTTAAGCGCACATTGCTCTGGGCGAAGGCCCGCATCACCGACCGCTGGTCCTTTCTCTTCATGCACGATTTCTCCAGTGTGGTGCAGGAGTTCTACACCGACTACCGCGTCTCCAACGACAAGGCCCTGACCGTGCGCCTGGGCCAGTTCAAGCATTCCTACACAATGGAGAACCCGCTGTCGCCGACCATGCTCGAACTCATCGACGTCTACTCCCAGGCCGTGCTCTATCTGGCCGGCGAGGGGCCCGACCCGCTGAACGGCGTGAACTATGGCCGCGACATGGGTCTGGAGGTCTACGGCGACCTGCTGAATGACAAGCTGCACTATGAGCTGGCCCTGATGAGCGGCCAGGGCATCAACCGCAAGGACCTGAACAACCAGAAAGACTTCATCGCCAAGCTGGAGGTGAAGCCCGTCGACGGGCTGCGCCTGGTGGCCTCAGGCTATCTGGGAACGGGCTGTGCCGTGGGCAAGGCCGCCTGGAACCCCGACATCAACGTTGGCGACAACTACAAGCGCAACCGCTACAGCGCCGGTCTGGAATACAAGACACTCTCCTATGCCGGTTCGAAGTATAAGGAGGCCCGTCCCGCCAGCATCCGTGCAGAGTGGCTGGGCGGAGAGGACGGCGACGTAGGCTCGCGCGGCGGCTATGTCACCACGTGCATTCCCGTTGTCGATGCCCTCGACATCGTGGCCAGCGGCGAGACCTACGACCGCAACACGAAGGTGGACGGCTGGGACCAGACCAACCTCACGCTGGGCCTGCAATACTGGTTCTACAAGAAGTGCCGCCTGCAGCTTCAATACACCCGCTGCCTCTGTGGCGAGAATATCAGCTCGAAAGACTACAACTGGCTGCAAGCGCAGGTGCAGGTGGCGTTTTGAGAGTCGAAATAACGAAACATCGAAACATCGAAATGTCGAAATGTCGAAATGTCGAAATCTCGAAATGTCGAAATCTCGAAAAATAAAATAACGAAATGATAATCAAAGTCTTATTAACGATAATTTTCCTGGCCGTGATGATTGGCGTGGGCGTCTACACCCGCAAGCAGGCCAGCAGTGTCGACGGTTTTGTATTGGGCGGGCGCGCCGTAGGCCCCTGGCTGACGGCCTTTGCCTTCGGCACCAGCTATTTTTCCGCCGTGGTCTTCGTGGGCTACGCCGGACAGTTCGGATGGAAGTACGGACTCAGTTCCGCATGGATTGGCATCGGCAACGCCGTCATCGGCTCGCTGCTGGCCTGGCTCATCCTAGGCAAGCGCACGAAGCTGATGACCCAGCACATAGAGAGCCGCACCATGCCCGACTTCTTCGGCACGCGCTTCAGCGACCAGGGGCTGCGTGTGGCAGCCTCCATCATCGCCTTCGTGTTTCTCATTCCCTATACCGCAGGCGTCTACAGCGGCATCTCGCGCCTTTTCGAGATGGGCTTCAACATTCCCTATGAGTACTGCGTGGTCATCATGTCCATCCTCACCGCCGTCTATGTCATCCTGGGCGGCTACAAGGCCACGGCCATGAACGACTTCATACAGGGCATCATCATGCTCTTCGGCATCGTGGCCGTCATCGCCGCCGTGCTTTCGGCACAGGGCGGACTGAGCGAGGCCGTATCGAAACTGGGCGCGCTGCCTGGCGACGACGGGCAGACGGGTGTCTTTGCCTCTTGGTTCGGCCCCGATCCGTGGGGCCTGCTGGGTGTGGTCATCCTGACCTCGCTCGGCACGATGGGCCTGCCGCAGATGGTGGGCAAGTTCTACAGCATCACCGACGAGGCTGCCATCAAGCGCGGCACCGTCATCAGCACCATCTTCGCCTTCATCGTGGCCGGTGGCTGCTACTTCCTCGGCGGTTTCGGCCGTCTGTACGACCCCGTCATCGGCGCCAATGGCAAGATTGCCTTCGACAGCATCGTGCCCGCCATGCTCAACACACTGCCCGACGTGCTCATCGCCCTCGTGGTGCTGCTGGTGCTCTCGGCATCGATGTCGACGCTGGCCTCGCTGGTGCTCACCTCCTCGTCGACGATGACCCTCGACCTCATCTACCGCGACAAGAAAGCGCTGCCGGGCGAGGTGGAGGACGGCTCCATCGACGACATCGTGGCTGAGAAGATAGAGCGCCGCAAGGTGGTGGTGATGCGCGTGCTCATCATGTTCTTCATCGCCATCTCCCTGCTCATTGCCCTCAACCCGCCGACGTTCATCGCCCAGCTCATGGGCATCTCATGGGGCGCCCTGGCCGGTGCCTTCCTGGCTCCGTTCATGCTCGGCCTCTACTGGCGCGGCGTCACCCGCATCAGCGTCTGGGCCTGCTTCATCTGGGGCGTGGGTCTCACCGTCATCAACATGCTGCTGGGCAACCCCATCAACCCCATCAACTGCGGTGCCATCGCCATGCTGGGCGGATTCCCCGTCGTCTGGATTGTCAGTCTCTTTACGCCGAAGCTGCCGAAGAGCATGGTCAGCACCATCTTCGAGTGCTATAAGCGCTGAATGATTGATGATTAATTCGCGGTAATTCGTGGGTAGAATAAATCACGGATTATTGAGGTTAGTTTCGAAATGAGAGAAGTGAGAATCTTGATTCTGCTGCTTGCGCTGTCTGTCGTGCTTCCCGCGACAGGGCAGCGCAAGCAGGTATTGATGGAGACGACGGAGGGGAACATCCTGCTGACGCTCTACGATGACACGCCCTTGCACCGCGACAACTTCCTGCGCCTGGCCAGGGAGCATTTCTACGACTCGCTGCTGTTCCACCGTGTCATCAGGAACTTCATGATTCAGGCCGGCGACCCAACGAGCCGCCACGCAGAGCCAGGAGCCACAGTGGGCGAAGGCGACGTGGGTTATACCATTGAGCCAGAGCTGTTTGCCGCCGACGGACACCTGCTGCACCATCACCGCCGAGGGGCCTTGGCCATGGCCAGGGAGGGCGACGATGTCAACCCGGAGCGTCGCTCCAGCGGAAGCCATTTCTACATCGTGTGGGGGAAGACCTTCTCATCGGCCGACCTGAAGACTATTGGCGAACGCCTGGACACCATGACCCAGCACCGCGTCCTGATGACGCCCGAGATGACGGATCTCTACCGCAAGGTTGGCGGCACTCCTCATCTGGACGGACAATACACTGTCTTCGGCGAAGTCACCGAGGGGCTCGACGTGGTGAAGCGCATCCAGCAGGCCTTCACCGACGACTACGACCGCCCCGTTGACGACATCCGCATCCTCCGGGTCAGGGAATATCAGTAAATGGCGTTTCGGGGGTGGCCAAGCCGCGAAGCCGCCTTTCGCAGCAGGTCGTTCAATTTGCTGTACTATATTCTGGCAAAGTTATAGCAGTGGGCCTATTTTTCCACCTTTCCCCTCCGCAAATAGAATGTCCTCATCCCGAAATATGAGATGATGGCCTTAGTTTTCACGCGCGCGCGTAGTAAAAACGAAAAAAAGGAGCTACAGGCGCTACATTAGGGCCTAATAGACTGATTGCTAGCCGGTTGTTTGTAGCTACAAGCCGCAAAAAGGAGCTACACAGTAGCTACTCTGGAGCTACAGGTAGTCTTCAGGGAAATAGTGCCTCTGTTTGAGAAAATACTAACGCCGTTTGAGAAAATACTGCCGCCGTTTGGAAAAATACTGCCGCCGTTTGAGAAAATACGAACGCCGTTTGATAATATTCTCTAGAGAATTTGTCTTATTCCCTTTTCCTCGCTTCCTGTAGCTACACCGGTAGCTCCTTTTGGGAGCTTGTAGCTACAAATATTGTGCTGTATATCAGCCGCTTGAGCCTCAAAGTAGCGCATGTAGCGCCTTTTTTCGCGCGTAATTACGCGCGCACGCGCGAAGAAAGGCGTTACAGCTGTTGCAGACTATTTCTGTTCTGCCTCCAGCCAGCCCAGGAGGGCGAGCAGCGAGGCATTCCAGTTGATGGCTATTTCGTTGGAGGCGTAGCTGGGCATCTCGTCGGTGTACGACTCGTCGGGCTGCTGGCTGGGATAGTGCACGTTGTCGCCCTTGTCCTGCTGTCCAGGGTTCGGTCCGCCGACCAGCAGGCCGGGGTAGGGGGCTGCAATGCCGTCGGCCTCGCTCAGGCGGTGGTGCGGATGCTGGGGGCTGCGTGTGCCGAAGCCGGTCACGTAGCAGTAGCCCGTGGCGTTGCGCCCCAGGATATAGTCGGCATTCTGCTGTGCGGCAGTCAGATATTTCTGCTCGCCCGTCAGCCGATAGGCATAGAGCAGCGACAGGCCGTTGGTGCAGAATGCCTCGGCCAGGCAGCCCCAGCCGAAGTCGCGCGGGCTGTTGCCGCAGGGCGTCTGGAACGACGAGGCAGCGGTGGTGGCGACGAGGCTGTCGCAATAGCTTATGAGGAGAGAGGAAAGAGTAGCCCCCTGCTGAGACGTCGCTCCATCTTTTTTCATCAGTTTTTCATTTGAAAGCACTTCATACACGCCCAGCGAGGCGACGTTGCCCCAGGTGGGTGCTGAAAACCGCTTGGGCTGGTGGCTGGCGGCAACGGTGGCAAACTGCTCGTCGCCCGTGAGCAGGTAGAGCTCGGTGGCTGCCCAGTACCACTCGTCGTTGGCGTTCATGTCGCCGTAGGTGCCGGTGCTGACGGCTGGCTTGTGCTGGCGGCTCATCTGCTCCTGCATGTAGAACACGCGGGGGTTGCGCTCGGCCCATCCCCAGGCGGCCATGGCGGCGCGGGCTGCCCGTTCCGACAGCTCAGGATAGTCCTTGCTGTCCTTGAAGATGCGTGCCGTCTGAGCCATCACGGCGGCGAAGTCGAGGGTGGCGCAGGTGCTCTTCTGCACCACATAGCGCTGCTGGTGGCAGTCGGCGGGCATGACGAAGCCCTCGAAGTTGGGCGTGGTCAGCTTGTGGTAGACACCGCCGTCGTAGGGATCCTGCATGGTGAGCATCCACCGCAGGTTGTAGTACATCTCGTCGAGCACGTCGGCGGTGCCGTTGCCACTCTCGGGAATGTTTACGCTGAGGGCGTCGAAGTAGTGCTTGTTCTGCTCGTAGGAGCAGAGCACGATGCCCACGGAGAAGGCCGAGTTGACGATGTATTTGTTGTAGTCGCCGGCGTCGTACCAGCCCCAGGGCGAGGAGATGACACTGCCTGCCGGTCGGCCCAGCGAGGCGGCCGAGGGGTGGATGAGCACTCGGGTGTCGGGGTGACCGGTGGGACGGGCATACGCTCCGGCATAGCGGGTTTCTGTGGGCATGCCCGAGCGGGTGAGGTAGAAAGCCTTCAAGACGGCAGCCGTCAGCGGGCGCAGGGCTTGGTCGGCGATGGTGAACTGGGCCGACTCCTTGCCGCTGCGGATGGTGTAGGTGCCGGGCTGCGTCAGCGAGGAGAAGTCGACGACGGTGCGCTGCTTCTTCGACCAGGGCGACACGGCCTTGCGCAGCACGCGCGCCTTAGCGGCCTTGCGGCCCGTAGCATCGCTGGTGATGGTGACGGAGCCTGCCGACCCCTCGATGACGGCAGTCTTTTCCTGATTGGGGTACATGCCCACCTGGTTGAGGCGGATCTGTGCTTGCGTGCCCTCCGGGCAGCAGAGGCAGGCCATTGTTGCCAGGCCTGCCAGGAGTCGTTGTGTGAATGTAGTCATAATCTAGTTTCTTTACCTTTATGGGTGATTACTGGTTCAAGGTTGTCGCAATGGTCACTTCGTAAGCCCTGGCTTCCATGAGGCGCAGCGCAGGACGAACAGCATTATTGCTGCGCGCATGCCTCAGTTTTTCATTGTTCCTTGCATAATAATTTATAGTTTCAAATAAACTGCCTGCAAAGTTACAAAACTTTTTCTAAAAAAAACAAAAAAACTCCGGAAAACTGTCTTAAAAGTGCCATCTTTTCATTATCTTTGCAAATGGAAACGATAAATGTGAAGGTTATGGAGCAAGTGAACAGTCATCTGTCGCGCCTGGTGCACGACGTGGCTGCCCGGTTGGGCAACCGTGAGGCCCTTATCTACAAGGATTTCGGCTCGTCGCAGTGGAAGTCTTATTCATGGAATGAATTCTCGCAGAAGGTGAGGCTGGTGTCGAACGCACTGCTCAACCTGGGCGTTCAGGTGCAGGAGAACGTGGGTGTGTTCTCGCAGAATTCGGTGCAGTATCTCTTCACCGACTTTGGCGCGTGGGGCATCCGGGCGGTGACCATCCCCTTCTACGCCACCTCGTCGGAGCAGCAGATTCAGTTCATCATCCACGATGCCGGCATCCGCTTCCTCTTCGTGGGAGAGCAGGCGCAGTATGACAAGGCGCGCCGCGTCTTCGCCACCTGCCAGACGCTGGAGCGCATCATCGTCTTCGACCCTGCGGTGAGTATTCCCGAGGGTGACAAGACGGCCATGCACTTCGACGACTTCCTGCGCCTGGGCGAGGGGCTGCCCCGCCAGAGCGAGGTGGACAGCCTGACACGTGAGGCCTCGATGGATGACATAGCGAACATCCTCTATACCAGCGGCACCACGGGCGACTCGAAGGGTGTCATCCTGACCTGTGGACAGTATCACGCCGCCATGGAGGCCAATCATGAGTGCGTGCCCGTGACCGACAGCGACCGTGTGCTGAATTTCCTGCCCTTTACCCCTATCTTTGAGAAGGGATGGAAGATACTGTGCCTCACCGTGGGCGCTCGACTCATCGTGAATACCAACCCGATGGAGGTGCAGCAGTCGATGCGTGAGACGCACCCCACGTGCATGAGCGCCGTGCCCCGATTCTGGGAGAAGGTCTACATGGGCGTGTCGGAGAAGATAGAGACTGCCAGCACTGTGAAGCGCAAGCTCTTCCATCATGCACTGGAGGTGGGCCGCAAGCACAATATAGAATATGTGGCACGGGGCAAGCGCCCGCCGGTGGGCCTGCATCTGGAATATGAGATGCTGAACAAGACGGTGTTTTCGCTCGTGCGTAAGGAGCTGGGGCTGGAGAACGCCCATTTCTTCCCCACGGCCGGCGCTACGGTGAGCCAGCATGTGGAGGAGTTTGTGCATGCCATCGGGCTGAACATGATTGTTGGCTACGGGCTGACGGAGAGTCTGGCCACCGTCAGCTGCGACCACATGGGCGAGCCCTACACCGTGGGCAGCGTAGGCCGGCCCATCAGCAGTATCAGCATCCGCATCAGCGAAGAGGGCGAGGTGCTGCTGAAAGGTCCCACCATCACCCGTGGCTACTACCGCCGCGACGACCTGACACGTCAGTCGTTCACCGACGACGGCTACTTCCGCACCGGCGACTCGGGCTACCTGAAGGATGGCGAGCTATACCTGAAGGACCGCATCAAGGATCTATTTAAGACTTCCAACGGCAAGTATATCGCCCCGCAGATGATAGAGTCAAAGCTGCTGGTGGACAAGTATATCGACCAGATTGCCATCATCGCCGACGAGCGGAAGTTCGTCTCGGCACTCATCATCCCCGAATACCGCCTGCTGGAGGAGTATGCCCGTGAGCACAGCATCTCCTACACCGACCGCCGCGACCTCTGTCAGAACGTGAAGATACACCAGATGCTGCAGGAGCGCATCGACACCCTGCAGCAGCAGCTGGCACAGTATGAGCAGGTGAAGCGCTTCACCCTGCTGCCCCAGCCCTTCTCACTGGAGCGAGGCGAGCTGACCAACACGCTGAAGATCAAGCGCCGCGTGCTGAACGAGAACTACCGCAAAGAAATAGACAGGATGTATGCAGAATAGAAGATACCCTATAGGTATTCAGACATTCTCGGAGATTATCCGTGGAGGTTATGTGTACGTAGACAAGACAGACTTGGTATGGCAATTGACTCGCTATGCCAAGTTTGTCTTCATGAGCCGTCCGCGCCGTTTCGGCAAGTCGCTGCTGACTTCCACGCTGGAGTCCTACTTCCTGGGGGAGCGCGAACTCTTCGAGGGGTTGAAGATTATGCAGTTGGAGAAGGAGTGGGAGCGGTACCCCGTCATTCGGCTAGACCTGAGTATGGCGAAGGGTAGGGAAACGGCAGATGACTTGCGCCAGTCGCTGATGTTTATACTGAGTGATTTGCTGGAACAATACGGCAGGAGACAGCAAGAAGAAACTCCGGGACAATGTCTGACGGGAATCATTCAGCGCGCCTACGAAAAGGCGGGCAAACAAGTAGTGGTCGTCATTGACGAGTATGACGCTCCTCTTCTGGAAGATCTCCAAGAAGAAAGGACGCTCGATGCCAAGCGCAAGGTGATGCAGGAGTTCTATGTGCCGCTGAAGGCCAACGAGCGCTATATCAAGTTCTGCTTCATCACGGGCATCACCAAGTTCTCGCAGCTGAGCATCTTTTCCACCATCAACAACCTGACGAATGTGACGATGGATACCGTTTTCAGCCATATTTGCGGCATTACCGAACGTGAGCTGACGACCATCCTGCGTGAGGATATTGAGAGGCTGGCCGCTTTGAACGAGATGACCTACGAAGAAATGCATCAGAAGCTGAAGCTACAGTATGACGGCTATCACTTCACGGAGGATTCGGAGGAAATTTACAACCCGTTCAGCCTGCTGAAAGCCTTCCAGCAAAGGAAGGTCAGCTATTACTGGTTTGAGAGCGGCACTCCGACCTTCCTCATCCACCAGATGCAGCACTTCAAGACCGACATCATGTCGCTTGACCGTCTTGAGACATTTGCTTCTGAGTTCGACCAGCCAACGGAGAACATGAAAAGCGCCCTCCCGCTGCTCTATCAGAGCGGCTACCTGACCATCAAGGACTACGACCGCGAGGGAGATTCCTACATCCTCTCCATTCCCAATCAGGAAGTGCGCATAGGCTATGTCAGGGGGCTGCTGCCCATCTATACCGGCCTGGACAACGGAGCTGTGCAGGCCGGTTTTGCCTTGAAGTTCTGGCGTGCCCTGAAGAGGGGCGATGTCGACCTGGCCATGCGAGAGATGCAGGCTTTTCTGGCAGGCGTGCCCTATGTGGAGGGCTTTAAGGAGAAACTTAAGGACGTCGCCACCGCTGAGGGCTTTTTTGAATACACGTTCTACCTCATCTTCTCGATGCTGAACATCTATGCCCGCACTCAGGTGAAGTGTGCCGGCGGTAGGGCCGACATGGTGGTCTGGCTACCCGACACCGTCTATGTTTTTGAGCTGAAGGTGCACGATAGCGCCAAGGCTGCTCTGGAGCAGATCGACGGGAAGGGCTACGCCATTCCCTACAAGACGGACGACCGAAAAGTAGTAAAGGTCGGCGTGAAGTTCAACGCCGACACCCGCTCTCCCGAGGACTGGGTCTTCTCCGAAGCGTGAAAAATAATGGCAATGACTTAGCAGTTGACCTGGGAATTCTTCTCCGGCGGTAGCCTTTCCCCTCCCCTCAAGGGGAGGGGAGCGCCATGCGGAATAATTGATTAAGTGTCAACTGCTATATCGTTGCCAAAATAATATGGTAGTTATAGCTTCGAGATAATGCCGAGCTTAGTGGCGCGGATAAACTCGATGATGTGACGGATTTCAGGGCTGTCGGGCACCTGCTGCTCTATCTGCAAGACGGCATCGAAGACTGAGGTCTGGCCGAGGAAGACGAGGCGGTAGGCATTGGCGATGTGCTTCAGCGTCTTCTCGTCGACGCCGTAGGCCTTGCCCATGGTGAAGTTCACACCGCCATACTCCGAGCGCTTGGTACAGATGATATAGGGCGGCACGTCCTTCGAGAAGGTGGTGCCTGCCTGGATCATGGCGCCCTGGCCAACACGGGTCTGGGCATTCTCGATGACCGACGAGCTGAAGATGACGCCATCCTCTATCTCGCAGTCGCCGGCAATCTTCGTGCCGTAGCCGAAGACGCAGCGGTTGCCCACCTTCGTGTCGTGAGAGATGTGAGCGCCTTCCATCAGCACATTGTCGTTGCCGATGACGGTCTTGCCGCCGTTATGGGTGGCACGGTTGATGACCACATTCTCGCGGATGATGTTGTTTTCGCCGATGATGCACTCCGACTTCTCGCCACGGAAGCCGAAGTCCTGCGGCAGGGCACCGATGACGCTTCCCTGGTGCACCTTGTTGTGGCCACCCATGCGGGTGCCGTCGAGGATGCTCACGAAGGGGAAGATGATGCAGTTGTCGCCGATGACCACATCGTCCTCTATGTAGACAAAGGGGAATATCTTGCAGTTGTTGCCGATGCGGGCCTTGGGGCTGATCTCGGCTTTGGGGGAAATATCGCTGGTTGACATATTAACAGGGGTTTAAAAACAGAATAACTTATAGACAGAGTAACAGGGTATAAGACAGAGTAACAGAGTAACTATTTTTAAGACAGAGTAACAGAGTAACTTTTTTTTAAGACAGAGTAACAGAGTAACTATTTTTAAAGACAGAGTAACAGAGTAACTTTTTTTAAAAGACAGAGTAACAGAATAACAAATAAGTTGAAACAGGGTAACGGAAGGATGTGGTGACGGATAATTGATTTCAGATGATTACCATTTGTCGTTATTATTCCTATTTATGTTAATCTGTTACTATGTTACTGTGTCTTCATATATACTATGTCTTCTGTGCTATTTGCTGCCGCCGCCCAGTGCCTGGTAGAGGCTGACCACGGCCTGCATCTTGGCGAAGTCGTCGCTGACTTTCGAGATGCGGGCGTTGAGCAGGGAGCTTTGTGCCTGGATGACCTCTAGGTAGCTGCTGCCCTTTGAGGTGTAGAGCTTACGTGTGTCTTCTACGTTCTGCTCGTAAAGCTCCACCTGCTTCTGGTCGAGACGGCTCTTCTCTTCGCTGCTGTTGTAGGTCAGCAGGGCGTTGCTCACCTCGTTTCCGGCTTTCAGCACCGTGTTCTGCCAGGTGTTCAGGGCCTGCTCCTGCTTAGCCTTGGCCACACGCAGTCCGGCCACTATCTGTCCGTGCTGGAAGATGGGCTGTGTCAGGCTGCCCAGGGCTGAGAGTATCCACTTGCCAGGATTGACGATGCCTCCCAGGTTGTTGGTGAAGGTGGCGCTGCCGGTGATGGTGATGTTCGGATAGAAGCGCGAGCGGGCGGTCTCCACGTCGTAGAAGCATTGAGCCAGAGCCATCTCGGCGGCGTGCACGTCTGCACGGTTCGACAGCAGCTCGGCACCTACGCCGGCCGAGAACTTCTCAGGCAGGTGCTGGTTGTAGAACTGTCCGCGGTCGATGCGATGGCCGGCCTCGTTCAGCAGCAAGGAGAGCGAGTTCTCCATCTCGCGTATCTGCCGCTTCAGGTCTACCTTCTGCGCCTGCACGCTGTAGTAGCTGGCCTCGGCGCTCTGGACGCTGGTGGAGCGGGCACGGCCCAGCTGCATCTGCAGCTTCATCATTTCCCACGTCTCCTTGACCAGCCCCTCCATGTCGGTGACGATGGCCAGCTGCTCGTCGAGCATCATCAGTGTGTAGTAGAGTGTGGCCACGCCACAGATGATGCCTGTCTGCGCTGCCACCTGATAGTCTTTCACCATGAGCAGCTGCATTTGTGCAGAGCGCTTCTGTGAGAGGATGTTGCCGAAGAGGTCAACATTCCACGAGGCGGAGATGGGCAGCTGGTAGGTCTTCGACGTGGTGGCTCCGTCCATTTGCACGCGGCTGATGGTGCCGCTGGGGGAGATGGCGACGCCTGGCAGGAAGGCCAGCTTGGCCACCTTGAGCATGTCCTGCATCATCTGCACGTTCAGCGCGGCGTTGCGCAGGTCGGTGTTGTTTTCCAGCGCCGTCTCGATGAGCGACTGCAGCTGCGGGTCGGTGAATACCTCACGCCAGGGCAGCTGTCCGAAGTTCTCGTCGGTGTTCACCACCAGGGTGTCGACATCCGAGACTACGTCGCGAATCAGACCTGTGGCGTTGACCTCTGGACGCTCGTACTTGTTGTAAAGTCCGCAGCTCGACAGTAGTAGGAGGCCTATCCCAACGCCTCCCCAAGGGAGGGGCTTTAAGATACTTCCAATGATTCCTTTTATACTCATATCTTTTTGTTCTTGATTATTTAGAAAGTCTATTCTACCTCCCCTCCCTTTGGGAGGGGTCGGGGGTGGGCTTATTTCTGTAATTCGTATTCTTTCGGTCGTTTAGCATACTGCTGCAGCTCGGTGGCCACGTCGGGATTCTCCTCGTCGCCCTCGAACTTCATCGGACGGAACTTCTCCTGAAGCGACTGGAAGACCACAAACAGGACGGGCACCACGAAGATCTGGCAGAGCGTACCGATGAGCATGCCGCCCACGGCAGCCGCACCCAGCGTCTGGTTGCCGTTTTTGCCCACGCCCGATGCGAACATCAGCGGCAGCAGGCCGATGATCATGGCCAGCGACGTCATGAGGATAGGACGCAGACGGGCTGCGGCACCCAGCACGGCGCTCCATGAGATGGCCATACCCGTCTGGCGGCGCTCCAGGGCGAACTGCACAATCAGGATGGCGTTCTTGGCTAGCAGACCGATGAGCATGATGAGCGAGATCTGCATGTAGATGTCGTTGGCGTGGCCGAAGAGCATCGTGAAGAGGAAGCAGCCGGCCAGGCCGAAGGGCACGGAGAGCAGCACGGCCAGGGGCAGGATGTAGCTCTCGTACTGAGCGGCCAGGATGAGGTAGATGAACATGAAGCACAGCAGGAAGATCATGGCCGTGGAGTTGGTCGACTTGGCCTCCTCGCGTGTCAGTCCGCTGTAGTCGTAGGTGTAGCCTGTGGGCAGCATCTCGGCAGCCACCTCCTGTGCTGCCTTGATGGCCTCACCCGTGGAGAAGCCGTTGGCCACTGTGGCTGTGACGTTGATGCTGGTGAAGAGGTTGAAACGGTTGATGTTCGTCGGGCCGTAGACGCGCTCCAGCTGGCAGAACTCCTGGATGGGCGACATGCCTGCGGGCGTGCGTACATATATATTATTAAGGCTCTCCTCCGTCATGCGCGACTCGGGCGCTCCCTGCACCATCACTCGGTAGAGCTTGCCGTAGGCATTGAAGTTAGAGGCATAGAGTCCGCCGTAGTAGCCCTGCAGCGTGGAGAGGATGGTAGAGGGCGAGATGCCGCTCTGCTTACATTTCGCCACGTCGACATGCACCATGTACTGCGGGTAGCTGGGGTTATACGATGTCTGTGCCATTTGGAACTCCGGCCGCTTGTTCAGCGCGGCGATGTAGTCGGTCACAATCTCGAAGAAACGCTCCAGCGAGCCGCCAGTGCGGTCCTGCATCACGATGGACACGCCGCTGTTGGCCGAGAAGCCGGGAATCATAGGCGGTGCGAAGGCCAGGATTTTGGCATCCTTGATGTGGGCCGTCTTAATGAATATCTGTGCGATGACGCCCGTCGACTCCTGCGGGTTCAGGAAGAAGCGGTAGATGCCGTCGCCCTGCCACAGTCCGCTCAGCTTCCACCAGAATCCCTTCTGGCGCTCGCCGAACGGCTTCAGCTTCAGAATGAACGTGGCCTGGTCGGAGCCGGCACCGGCAATGAAGTTGTAGCCCTGAATCTGCTCGCGGCTCTGGATGGCGGGGTCGGCAGCCAGGATGCTGTCCACCTCGTTGATGATCTGGCGAGTGCGGGCCACAGAGGTGGCCGGCGGCATGGAGATGGTGCAGAACAGCGTTCCCGTATCCTCGTCGGGCACCAGGCCGGTCTTCGTCACCTGCATCGCGCCAGCCATGGCAGCAATGCCCACTATGACAACGATGCCGATGAGCACCGGGCGGCGCACCGTCTTCTCCACGCTCTTCTTGTACTTGCCCAGAATCTTGTCGTAGCTGGCGTTGAACGAGGCATGGAAACGGTCAATCAGCGACATCTTCTTCTCCTTGCCGTGCTCGTCGTGCGGCTTCAGGAAGATGGCGCACAGGGCGGGCGACAGCGTCAGGGCGTTCAATGCCGAGATGAAGATGCTGACGGCCATTGTCACGCCAAACTCACGGTAGAACGTACCCGTGGTTCCGCCGAGGAACGACACGGGGATGAACACCGAGGCCATCACCAGCGTGATGGAGATGATGGCTCCCGAAATCTCGTTCATGGCGTCGATAGAGGCCGTGAGCGACGACTTGTAGCCCTGGTCCAGCTTGGCATGCACCGCCTCCACCACCACGATGGCATCGTCGACCACGATGGCAATGGCCAGCAGCAGGGCCGACAGCGTGAGCAGGTTGATGGAGAAGCCGAAGATGTTGAGGAAGAAGAACGTACCGATGAGCGACACAGGCACGGCAATGAGCGGGATGAGCGTCGAGCGCCAGTCCTGCAGGAAGATGTAGATGACGAGGAATACCAGAACGAGGGTGAACAGCAGGGTGAACACCACCTCCTCGATAGAGGCGTAGAGGAATTCCGTCACGTCGTAGTTGATCTTGTAGAACATGCCTGGCGGCATGAGCTTCTGCTGTTCCGCCAGCTCGGCCTTCACCTGCTTGGCTATCTCGTTGGCGTTGGAGCCAGCAATCTGCTGCACCATACCCATCACCGACGGGATGTTGTTGTTCTTCATCGCGACGGAGTACTGCAGTCCGCCCAACTCAATCTTGGCCACGTCCTTCAGCTTCAGCGTCTGGCCGTTGGCATCGCTGCTGATGACGATGTTGCCAAACTCCTCGGCCGTCTTCAGGCGACCGGTGTAGCGCATGGCATATTCGAAGGCCACATCGCTCTCCTGTCCGAAGTTGCCAGGGGCGGCCTCGATGTTCTGTTCGGCCAGCACGCCACTGATGTCCGAGGGCATGAGGTTGTACTGCTTCATCACGTCGGGCTTCAGCCAGATACGCATGGAGTAAGTCTTCATGCCTGGGCTCTGCACGTCGCCCACGCCCTGGATACGCTTGATGGCGGGAATGATGTTGATGTTCGAGTAGTTCGTCAGGAACTGGTCGTCGTAGCGGCCGTCGCTGGTCAGGGTGAACATCATCACCTGCGAGGTCTGGCGCTTCATCACCGTCACGCCGATGCGCGTCACCTCAGCCGGCAGCAGTGCCTGTGCCTGCTGCACGCGGTTCTGCACATTCACGGCGCACATGTCGGCATTCATGCCCTGACGGAACAGGATGCTGATACTGGCCGAGCCGGAGGAGGCCGACGAACTCATGTAGTCCATGCCTTCCACGCCGTTGATGCTCTCTTCCAGCGGCACCAGCACGGAGTTCTTCACCGTCTCGGCGTCGGCACCGGGATAGCTGGTGTAGACCACGACGGTGGGCGGTGCAATATCGGGGTACTGTTCGATGGGCAGCGAGAACAGTCCGATGAAACCCAGTATGACGATGAGGATGGAAATCACCGTCGAGAGAACCGGGCGTTTTATAAAGTTTGTAAAAGTCATCTTTTTTGAGGAGTTGGGGAGTAAGGAGTTGGGGAGTAAGTAGATTACTTATTACTTACTACTTCCTACTTCCTACTTATTACTATTATTTACTACTTCTTTTGCATTGCGTCCACGATGTCGCCGGCTGTCATGGCCTTGGCCTGCTCCTGGATTTTCTCCTGGTAGCGCTGGGGCGTGATGGGCACAATCTCCATCTGGTCCTGCAGCTTGGTGATGCCGTTGGTCACGTATTTGTCGCCAGTCTTCAGTCCGCTGGTCACGATGTAGTTATTGCCGTCGTTCTGCGGGTCGACGGTGATTTCGGTGTACTGCACCTTGTTGCCTTCGCCCAGCACGTAGACGAACTTCTTGTTCTGCACCTCCGACACCACACGCTGCGGAATGATGATGACCCCCTCGCTCTGGCGGGGCACGATGATGGTGCCGCTGCCGCCGCTCTTCAGCAGGCTCTCGGGGTTGGGGAAGCGGGCCTTCAGCTGAACCGAGCCGGTGGCCTGGTCGATGACGCCGCTGATGGCAGCCACGTGGCCCTCGTAGCTGTAGATGCTGCCGTCGGCCAGCTGCAGCTTCAGGCTGGGGAACTGCTCCACGGCGCCTTTCAGGCCGCCCTCACCCTTGGCCAGGGTGAGCATGTCCTTCTCGGTCATGCTGAAGTAGACCTCCATCTGGCTGATGTCCGACACATGGGTCAGTACGTTCGAGGCGCTCACCAGCGCACCCTTCTTCAGGGGCAGCGTGCCCACGACGCCCTTGGCGGGACTCTTCACATAGCAGAAGCTCAGGTTCTCCCTGGCCGATGCCAGCACGGCCTGTGCCTGTGCCAGCTGTGCCTGTGCACTCTTCATGCTGTTTTCGGCTGTCTGCAGCTCATACTCGCCGATGACGTGGCTGTCGAAGAGCTGTTTCGAGTTCTCGTAAGTCAGTTTAGCCGTGTTCACGGCGCTCTGGGCGGTGTTCACCGAAGCCTGGGCCTGGCGCACCTGTGCCTGATAGGTCTCGTTGTCGATGACAAAGAGCAGCTGACCGGCCTGCACCGTCTGACCTTCTGTCACGTTGATCTGTGTGAGAAATCCCGACACCTTCGGCCTGATTTCCACATCCTGAATGCCGTTGATTACGGCGGGATACGTGGTCTGCATCTCCGTGGCCGAGGACGTGGCCTCTTCCACCGGATACTCATTGTCGCCGAAGTTCATTCCGCCACCGCCACCGCCGCACGAGGCTAGTGTCGTGAGTGTGGCAGCAGCCAAAAACAATTTCAATTTTTTCATACCTATTCTTTAAGCTTAAATAATTTGTAATTTCTCATTCTGCGTCAAGCCGGAGGCGCTCCTCCGCCATTTCAACTTGCAAAGGTACAAAAAAGTAGGAAAAAACAGGTTACTTGTGTACATTTTTTACACTTTATTAGCATACAAATGAAATCTTAGTTTTTTTTAATCGCTTCATGTCACAAAACGCCCTTTTCAATCGTTTCTATAGTAGAATGGACGCAGAAGAGTTTAGCAGAATGATGATGCCCTGGAGGGCGAGGCTTCTGAAACGGGCATGCGAGCTGTCGGGCAATGCCGACATTGCCGAAGACCTGGTGCAGGAAGTCATGCTCCGGCTTTGGGAGATACGCTACCGACTGCCTCGCCATCCCAACGTGGAGGCGCTGGCCCTGACCCTCCTGCGTAATAAATGGAACGACTACTGGCGGCGCAAGCAGCTTGTCATCACCGACGAAAAACTGGTAGGCAGATACGCTGGCACTAGCGAAACATACGACGATGTGGAACTCATCGGTCAAATCGTAGAGAGTCTGCCGCCTCTGCAGCAGAAGATTTTCCGTATGAAGGAGATAGAGGGCTATGAGAAGGAGGAAATCATGCTGGTCACTGGCTGCACAGATGTCAGCCTGCGTCAGAACCTTTCCCGAGCCCGCCGTAAGATAAGAGAACTATTCATTAAAATAACGACCACATGAAACAGGAAGAAATAGAGGTACTGCTGGAACGCTATCTCGATGGCAACACTACCAACGAGGAAGAAAAGCTGCTGCGCTGCTATTTTAATGAAACGCAGCTGGTGTCTCCTGAATGGCGTTACTATAAGGCGCTTTTCCATTGGGAGCATTCCCAATCCCACAATGCTTCCCAGACCACAAGCTTGCGTCCCCGCCGCATGGCTGTCGCTGCAGCCATTGCAGCCCTGTTGCTTGTCGGAGCGGGTATCACGACTGCTCTGATCCGACAGTCAGTGAACGACAAATCAGAGCAGCAGCAGGACTATGCCATCATTGACGGACGTCTGACTACCGATGCTGTCCTCATTGCCCAGGAAGCCGAGCAGGCACTGATGATGGTTACCACAACGGAAGAAGAAACGCTCGACGCACTAAATATCCTACAACTATGATGAAACGAACACTTACACTGATGCTACTGCTATTGGCTATGGTTGCCAGCACCTTTGCCCAGCAGGGACTCCGCGTTGCCGATATTTTCAACCGGTTCGGCCATGAAAAGGGCTGCAAGATGGTGGAGATGCACGATGCCCATCTGCGTGGATATACGCTGAAAACCTACCAAAGCCTGACCTATCGCACTCAGGGAGAGCAGATTGCCCTCTTGCTGGAGGATGACCGCCGGCAGGCTACGAAAATACGCGAGGTGATGAGCGACGGCCGCGTAAGCAGCGGCTACTACATCATGTCTCCCTCAGACAATGGCCTGAACCGATATATCCTCTACACGCTGAAGCAGGACAACAGCGGTGCCGTCATCTACATCGAGGGAAAACTGCTGCCCGACGACATCCTGAAAATGTGCTATCAAACCAAATAATAATTGTTGAATCATCTATAATTGGAAAGCAATGAAAAAGCTACTTGTCACCCTAACCCTGGTTCTGCCTATGAGCCTGCTGGCTGAAGAGGCTACCGATACCACCGTGGTCTACCACGGCAAGCAGATTGTCATCACTGACGACTCGCTGGAAACCCGCGTGGGCATTCTCACCCCCGACGGATCACAATGGCGCAAGACAAAAGAGAGCACCTTCGTCAATGGTCAGGAGGTGGAGCGGTTCTATGTAAGCTCGCCCATCTTCGGCTGGGGCAGCAAGCACCGCTATACCCCCACCACGCCCCAGTTTTATTTCGGATTCAGTGGATTCAGTGGCAAGGCGCTGGGACTTGGCAGTACAACTTCCATGCCTGCCAAGACCTGGCGCAGCTATGAGATGGGCGCGAATTTCATGGAGATGGGAAACTGGCTCAACAAGCAAAACACCTGGAGCTGGTCGGTGGCCTATTTCCTGAACGTTTCAAACTATACCCTCGACAACCACTATATACTCCTGAAAGACGAGGAAGGAAAGACCTTTGCCGCCCCCGTTTCAGAGGAAGGAGTCCGCAGCAGCCGCCTCTTCTGCCTTGGAACCAGCATAGAGGCGATGGTCAAGTGGTACAAATACTTCCGCAATCCCGACAACGACCGCATCTCCTTAGGGGCGGGCATTGTGCTCGACGGCTTCAATATCCTCAACAATTTCAGCCATTTCACGAGCGGCGGCTATACATACGCCGCCGCTGCTGCCCACAAGAAGAGTGGCGACATCAGCATCAAGCTGCAGGCCAGCTACGACGGCATGATCCTATATTTCAAGAAGTCTGTCACGCCCGCTTTCCATAGCGGCGAAGGCCCTAAGTGCTTCCGCTACGCTTTGGGGCTGGGAATAGCTTTCTGAAAAGCAATGATAAAGCAGTTTACCTATTGTGCGCAGCCCTTCCCCCTCCCTTGCTTCCTAGGTGAGGGGAAAGCCTTGCGGCTTCTTCTCAGGCGGTAGCCCTTCCCCTCCCTTGTAGGCAATTGCGAGGCCGGAGTAATTGGGGAGCGTAGCGACGGTGGGGCGAAGCCGGGGTTAGGGGTGGGGTCAGTATCTTTTTCGCTGAGAAGGATTTGCCGAATACAGATTCGCTGACAGGACATTAGAGACCACACCCCTGCCCCTCCCCTTGATGGGAGGGGAAGGCCATGCGGCGTATTTCGTCCAAGGTCAATTGCTATATCGTTGCCATAGCAAAAACGTATTGGCTCGTAGGGACATATTCTTGTATTTGTCCGCAAACGGAAGAAGTAACTTTTGCTGCTGCGGACAGATACAAGAATATGTCCCTACGAGTCCCCTTTCATACACCTGATTCTGCTACTGTGCCAATTATCCCCTTTCGCGCGCATCATACGTGCGTGCCCGCGTGGCGGGTCGCCCTGAATGCTACTCCGGCGTGAGGCGTATCTCGGCAATGCGCATGATGCGGTTAAAAATGCCGTTCCTTACTTCGCTAGTCTGCACATGAGTGCCAATCTTCAAGCCAAGGCCCATGTCGGTGGTAAGGAAGTCGCCATTTTCGTAGGTGCTCATCTGCAAGGCCGTCACTTCGTGTTTTTTCACCAGCTCGGCCTCCTCCGTTCCGTCCGGATGCAGAGCCCACACATCCACCTTTGTTGGCACGGAGTCGTTCGCGGTGGCTGTAGGCAGTGTCTCTGGGGCGAAATTCACCACGAGCCTGTAGCGTATGCCCGGCACCACTTCAGTGCTGTGATAGGTGGCATAAGTGTTTATTGTTGCGAACAATGATTTGAAGCGTATGTATTTGCCGCCGGGGATGGAGTCTACATCAGTAACCCTCTCCGTCGAGACGGTCGGCTCAAGCTCACCATATTGGTTTTTCATCAGGCTGATTTCCGTCAGGCCGTCGAAAGCATCGATGACTACCTCTCGCCTGCTCATCCAGGTATAGAAAGCATCGGGTATGCGGTTGAGGCGGTAGCCCGTGCCGTCGTCGAAAGTGTCCGAGGTGATGTCTGCTGTGAGGTCTGTCTGCCGGCCCTCGTCGGTGGCCAGCCAGAGGTTCCAAAGGCCCTCCATCTCCTTCCAGGTGGGTGCTTTCACCGTCTCTGGGAAATGGGCGGCAAAGGCGGCCACTGCCTCGGCGGTGCCGCAGGGAGTGGCGAAATAGCCGGCGTCGGCCATCACGCGGGGCACGCGGAAGCTCTTTTCCGGCCCGTAGAACACCTTGGTCTTCAGTTGTCCTCCTTCTTCCACCTGTCCCTCGGCGAATGTGCGGTAGTAGTAGGTCTGGCCGGGCAGGAGGCTGATGGCGAGATGGTTGTCGTTTCTGAGTCGCTTGGCGATGATGTCAAAACGTTGTCCATCCTCTCCCTCCTTTCCCTGCCATTCCAGCGTGAAATCTGGCGGTGACTGCTGGCCGACAAAGATGAAATGCAATCTGGAGTAGTGTTCATCCATCCAATAGGCGTCTTCGCTCACGGAGTACTTCATCGTGTCACAGTGCTCCACTGAGAGGTCGGGCTGGGTGCCGAAGCACAGCCCGTAGCGTGGCTGGAAGCCTTCGGGCAGGAAGTCTTCCCATACGACGGCCACGTTGTATTGCCCGTCGATGTGCCATGCCTGCGTCACATCCCACTGATAGTTGTAGCCGTTGTCATGCTGTGTGGTGTTATAGACGGGGGGCTTGTCCTCATGGGGCAGATATTCAAAGAACTGCACCTGCGTGGCGTTTTTCACGCCGTTGGTGAATCGGCGGGTGGTGCCGTCCTTCATGTGGAGCACGGTCACATCCTGTGCTGTGGCGGTAAGGACGCATGCCATCATGGCCAATGCCAGTATCATTGTTTTCTTCATAGCGTGTCTCCTCCTTTCTTAATCTTCGGGTATTTCCTGATTGTCGAACACGGCCTTTGGCACGAACTCAAAATAGTCGAGCTGCATCTCTGGCGTCAAGTCTGTTTGGGGTGGCGCGATGAACTGCAAGCGCAGCGTGTTGTCGCTTTTTCCGTCGCTCTGTATTCTTCCCAGCGCGTAGCGCACGGCTAAGTCAACGCTGGAAAAGCTGGTTTGCACGCCATTCGGGCTGAAATACATACATTCCGTCGGTGCGCACCTGACGCGCGCCCGCTCCTGCTCGTCCTCAAACTGGAGCTTCGAGCAGTCGAGCGCGTCGATGACGACCTCGTCGTTAAGATAGACCCTTATGACAGGGCGTGTGTTCAGCACGAATGTCCCCATTCTCACTTCCCATTCGCCGGCTGGCAGCGGCGGCAGCTTGACGGTCAGGTCGAAAGCATCGAAGATGTTCATCTCGTCGCCCTGCCAGGCGTATAAACTGGCGTGGGCCTTGCGGGCCACCAGTCCTACACTAGCCAACGACGTGTCGCCCGCCACATTCTCCATGCAGTCCCATGCATAGATGCGGTTTGTGCCAGTTTGGGGAACAGCGTCGACGCTTGTCCAATAATTAGCCCTCAGGTCGGCTGCATTATTCATAATATCTGGCGAGAGGGTCTTGAAGTCCACGCGCCACAGCTCACTGCCGAGCACCTCCTCGCGGGTGGTCTGGTCGTAGGCCAGGATGCGGTCGATGTGGAAATAGTTGCCATTGAAGCACGTGTGGTCGAAGCCCTCTTCGCCGTTGGCCACGATGAGGGCGCCGCGCACCTGCTTGCCGTATTTGTCGGGCTGGTCGCCAAGTCCCCGTCGGTTCAGGTAGAGCCCGCGCTCACCGCCACTGAGGGGATAGGTGCACTTCAGCGTGCCCTCGGGCATCAGCGTGCCGTACCAGGCCGACATGTCGGTCTTGGTGCTGTCCACGCAGAGTCCCATCGAGAACCATTCTTCTTTGTCCAAAGCCGTGAGATACCAGTAGGTACTCCCATGCTTCAGAATGTGATAGGCCACGAAGCGGTTCAGCGAGTTGCGGCGGTCGGTGAGGTCGCTCACGCCGGCATCCTCCGGGAAGGCAGCATCGTAAACCTGCTTGGCGTATGCCTTCAGCTGGCTGAGGCTGGTGATGCCCTGAGCGGCGAACACGTCGTCGGTCTCGGCAAACACGGTGTAGTTCTTATAGCGGTGCTGGTTATAGTAGGCCACTTCTTGCCAAGTGTGCGATATGTATCTGTAACGCTGTTCTTTTGCTTTGTAGTCTGCATACCAGTAGTTGCTCAGCGTGTCGGCCAGTCCCGTGGCTTGCAGGGCCTGACTGAAGAGCGTAGTCTTGGGGTCGGCAGCCAGTACGCTGGGCAGCAGTATCTGGTCGAACTGGTCGTCCTGCTCGTAGGTGATTCGCTCCACGTCGTCGGCCAGCACGGGCGTTTCTCCGTCGACGACGATATACTGCTGGGCTGCGGCGGGCACTGCCAGTGCCGCCGTAGCAAGGGAAAGCATCAGTTTCTTCATGGCTTCATCAGTTTAAAGGTGAAACTGTTGTTGACACTCACCATGTAGACGCCGCGTGGCTCACGGCTCAGGTCGACGGTGGCCTCGTCGCCGTGGCGCGCTGTGTCGGCCTTGGCATGCTTGCCGTCGAGCCGGTACACTTGCAGGCGGTCTGTCGTTTTCAGGCCGCTGACATGCAGCACGCCAGGACGGGTGAGGTCGAACAGGATGCGGGCGTCGGCGGGTGACATCTCGCCAGTAATGACTCCGCCCTGCTTTTCCACATTCAGAAATGCCACTTCGTCGCGATGATAGCAAATGGTCGACAGCATGCCATCTCCCATCTGATAGTCAACGCGCATGACACCTTCCTGACAACTGACCACTGGCTGCTCCACCGGCAGCACGAACCGCACCCTGCTGCCGTCCTTCAGATGCACACACAGCGTGCCTGTGCCGTCGTCGGCCATCGCGCCTGTTGCCATCATCTGCAAAACGAGCAATAGTAGTAAAGAGAAAAGAGGATGTTTCATACGTTCTATAGTTTTAAGACAGTGCAAAGATAAAAAAAAATGAAAGAATTTCCAAATAAAATGCTAGAATAATGCAGAAAAATCGTATCTTTGCACGCGCTAACCAAAAACTCATTTGCAAAATGAAGAAACTTTTACTTTCCATCGTTGCTCTGCTGGCCGTTGCCACCGCCTCTGCCCAGCAGGCTTTGTTCGACCAGAACAACATCACGTCGCCGGAGCAAAATGCCGACGGCACCGTCACTTTCCGCCTCTATGCACCGAAGGCCGTCACCGTAGAAGTGACGGGCGACTTCCTGCCCGAAGGCACCCCCTCCGCCGCCATGAAAGAAGAGCGGGGCGTGTGGAGCTACACCACCCAGCCGCTGCAGCCGGAGATGTACAGCTACAAGTTCCGCGTGAACGGCATGGAGATGCTCGACCCGTCGAACGTCTACCGCTGCCGCGACATCGCCTCCTTCCAGAACATCTTCATCGTCACCAAGGAGGAGGGCGACAAGGGCAGTCTCTACAATGTGAACCGCGTGCCCCACGGCAATGTGAGCAAGGTGTGGTATGAGTCGCCCACGCTAAAGACCACGCGCCGCATGACCGTCTACACCCCCGCCGGCTACGACAAGGGCGGCCGCTATCCTGTGCTCTACCTGCTCCACGGAGCCGGTGGCGACGAGGAGGCCTGGACCACGCTGGGCCGCGCCGCCCAGATACTGGACAACCTCATTGCCAGCGGCAAGGCGAAGCCGATGATTGTGGTCATGCCCAACGGCAATGCCAACTGCGAGGCTGCCCCCGGCGAGTGGGCGCCCGAGGCAGGTCATCCCTACGCCTCGTCCATGTACAAGCCCTCGTTCATGGGCCATCAGTCCTCTCGGCCTGTAGCCTCTACCGAGGAGAGCTTCAAGGACATCGTCAGCTACGTCGACAAGAACTACCGCACCATAGCCAAGAAGCAGAGCCGAGCCATCTGCGGCCTGTCGATGGGCGGCGGCCATAGCTTCAGCATCTCCAAGCTCTATCCCGACATGTTCAACTACGTGGGACTATTCTCCGCCGCCGTGTCGCTGGGCAGCCGCAACCAGCCCGTCGCCCCCGAAGTGGAGCAGCAGCTCAAGACGATGTTCCAGCGCAAGCCCGCCCTCTACTGGATAGCCATCGGCAGCACCGATTTCCTCTACCAGCAGAACAAGACCTACCGCGAGTACCTCGACAAGATGGGCTACAAATACGAATACCTGGAGACCGACGGTGGCCACATCTGGCGCAACTGGCGCATCTACCTCACGCTCTTCGCCCAGCGCCTGTTCTAGATGCTTGGGCGTACAACCAATAGGACACCCTGAAGTTTCTTACGCGCGCGCGTTAAGAAACGCGAAAAAAAGGCGCTACTCGTGCTACCGGAGCATCTAAAATGTTGGCTTGTAGATGGTTGTCGGTAGCTCCAAGCCTTTCAAAGTAGCTACAAAGGAGCTACCTTTGCAGCTACTGTCAGACGGATCGACTTTGTCGTATGTAACATGCCGGATGTTACATACGACAAAGTTTAGTGGAGCCAGTGAGGAGCGGCGGCAGTATTCTCCAAAACGGCGTTCGCATTTTTCCAAACGGCGTTCGCATTTTTCCAAACGGCGTTCGCATTTTTCCAAACGGCGTTCGTATTTTTCCAAACGGCGTTCGCATTTTTCACTTCCTCAGCTTGTAGCTACTAAAGTAGCTCCAAAAAGAGTGTAGTGGCTACAAATAACAATCTGGCAGTCAATGCGTTTGTTGCTAAAGTAGCTCGAGTAGCACGTTTTTTCGCGTTATATACGCGCGCGCGTGGAGTGTCTGCATTGACTGGGTGGAATTTGAGAGGAGCACTTCCCCCTGTTGCGACACCCAGCCTTGCTTGCAGGTGCTCATTAGCTAGATTTGCTCCTCGGTCTCTTCGTCGATCATGCGGAAGGAGCCGTCGACGGAGCCGCTGAGCAGCGTAGTCCGCTGCTGCATGATGATGACCGCTGTATGTGGGTCGCTGTATATTTTCTTTTCCATCGTTTCTTTTTTTCTAAAGACAATAGTGTATCTTATGATATGAAATGGTAGACAGCTGAGACAACTTTTATTTTACCACCTTTTTGCCGTTGATGATATACAGTCCCTTCGAAGGCTGGGCTATGCGGCGGCCCTGCAGGTCGTAGCAGGCGTTGTTTGCGGGTTCGCGGCAGGTAGTCTCCTCCACGCCGGTGGTTTCGTCGTTGCCTAGCTTGATGACACGGACACCTGCACCCGGCACCAGGAGGAAAGCGTGGTTGGCCTTCAGCGTGTTGCCGTTGAACTTATAGAAGTTCAGCCCCTCGTTGCCCTTGGCTAGGGTGTAGACCGTGCCTTCGTTGGCGAAGTCGCCTGTCGCTACGTCGCTCTGCGAGCCGCGCAGCTCGTTGTTCTCCAGCTTGCTGGTTTCAGCCACACGTGTCATGCTGATGTTGGCCTTGTCCGACTTCAGCACCACGGCATTCTCGGCCGGAATCACGTTGTCGGCTACTGCTGTAAGACTCACCGCCGACTTGTCCTGGTTGACCTTTACAGTGTAGACCGTGGTGTTTTCGTCGGCCACACCGCCCACGTTGGCGTTGTAGTAAGTTCTCCAATAGTTTCCCTCGCCGTCGGCGGTGGTCGTCAGCGTCTCGGTCTTTTTTGTCAGATAGCCGCCCTCGTCGGTGTGTGCTTTGTCCGCGTTGACAGCGCCTGAGTTGTATGCCGTTCCGTCCTCTCCCACCAGTTTTTGGCAGTTGTAGAACATGTAAGAGCTGCTCGTCACCGAATTGGTATTCCAGTCGTCGCCCACGATGATAGATTTCAATTTAGAGCAATTATAGAACATGGAACTCATGTCAGTAACAATTTGGGTGTTGAACGTGCTCAGGTCAAGGCTTACCAGTTTTTGACAGGTGCTGAACATTTCTTTCATGTCCGTAACTTTCGAAACATTGAAAGTGCTCAAGTCCAGCGAAGCCAGTTCTTGACAATTACGGAACATCATCCTCATGTCGGTAACGTTCGATGTGATGAAGTTCTCGCCTAGCACAAGCGTATTCAAGGCTTTGCATTCCCTGAACATGGAAAGCATACTTGTGACCTTCGCAGTGTTGAATCCGCTCAGGTCGAGAGCGGTCAGCTTGTAGCAGTCGATGAACATGCCGCCCATATCCGTCACATTGGCTGTGGTGAAGTTCTTGCCAAAGGTGATGGATGTCAGTTCCAGGCAATCACTGAACATGCTACTCATGTCCTCCACTTTGGCGGTGTTGAACGTGCTTAAGTCGAGGGCGGTGACGGTTCGGCAATTGTCGAACATCGCATCCATGGTGGTAACTTTCGCTGTATTGAATTTACTGAGGTCGATTGCTTGCAGCTTATGGCACACGCTGAACATGTCCTCCATTGTAGTCACATTTTCCGTATTGAAATTGTCGCCGAGGGTAAGGGTAGTCATGGCCTTGCAGTGGCAGAACATATTGCACATGTTTTCAACCTTCCTCGTGTCGAAGCTGCTGATGTCGAGCGATTGTAGTGACTCACAATAGTAGAATAAATTCTTCATGTTAGTCACATTGGCGGTGTTGAGGTTCTTCAGATTGTTAATGGCCGTGACTTTTGTGAAATCAAAAAAGAGACTTTGGAGCGATGTGCCTGTAAAGTATTTGCAGCTTTCGTCCACATCTATCACGGTGATTGTTTCCTTGAGCGCATCAGTGAAATCTTCCCATCTAGTACCCGTGAAGTAATACTCGCTGCTGTCGCCGTATTTCAGCGTCATAGTTTCTTTGGTGCCGTCGTCGTTTTTGTCTGAGAACTCGGCATACAACACGTTGTCGGCCATTGCTGCTGTCGCCGACATCAGCAAGGCAAAAGCTGTGAATAGCAATCTTGGTTTTTTCATCATTTTTGGTTTTTAATAATTATTGTTTTTATTCTTTGCTCGTGTCGCTTCTTTTCCCTGCAAAGTTAAGAAATAAAAGCAGAAGAGCAGCCTATGGAACGGCGTTTTTTGACGAACTGCCCCCCGTGAGTGACGAACTCGCGGGGTGGAAAAATAAAAAGGAGGAAAAACCTTTGGCTTTTCACGGAAAATGTGTAACTTTGCGTTCCGTATGAAAACGAGACGACACATCTTGATGTGGGTGGTGGCTGCCGGATGGTGGCTGCTGGGATGCGCTACGCTCTGCGCCCAGCAGGAGAGCCGACTGAGCTACCGCCGCTACACCACCCAGGACGGGCTGCCGCAGATACAGGCTGAGAAGCTGTGGCAAGACGCGCGCGGGTACATTTACGTTGGTACGCTGTCGGGCTTTGTACGCTTCGACGGCCGGTCGTTCACCCCGCTGCTGAAAGGGCGGCGTGAGAATATCGTGGGCTTTGCCGATGCCGGCGGTCAGGTGAGAGGTCTGGGCTTCCGGCGGCAGTGGTGCGTGGACTACTATGGCGACAAGGCCGCGATGCGCCCCATCGACCCGCAGGGACAATGGCAGCTGAACAACCTCAATGCCGGCAGCCTGCCCGACGGCTATGTGCTGCTGGAGAACGAGCAGGAGCAGCAGCGACGGCTGTGCAGGGCGTCGGCAGAGAAGTTCGTGACAGTGGCGACCGACAGCCTGCTCGACAAGATGGGCCCCGACCGTAAGGTCTACATGGACGATGCCCGAGGCAAGCATCTGCTGATTCCCACAGACGAGGGCCTCTTCAGTCTGGCCGTCGGGCTGCGGCCAGCCGAGAAGCTTTCCGGCCGTGCCGACATCTACACCCTGCTCCGCACGGACACGGCGCTGCTGGCCTTT
This sequence comes from Prevotella sp., assembly GCA_024697405.1. Classification (GTDB taxonomy): domain Bacteria; phylum Bacteroidota; class Bacteroidia; order Bacteroidales; family Bacteroidaceae; genus Prevotella. The sequence continues at coordinate 33,706 of JAILFU010000193.1, read as the reverse complement.
GCCTCTGACGGGATTTACAGCTTACGGGAGAAGCTGAAAGCGCCACAGGCCGATGGCCAGCTGTGCAGGGTGGCTGCTGCCGACTGGCGGGCAGCGACGTTCGGCCTCACCGTCAGGCAGCTCCGCGCTGGCGGGCTGGTCATTGCCGACGAGCACACTGTCTATCAGTACGACGGGACGGCTGTCCGCCAGCTCGTGACTGGCATCAACCTCATACGCGATGTCCTGGTAGACAGCTGGGACCGCCTCTGGGTGGCCTCCTATCAGGGTGTGTACTGCTTCTTCAACCGCTGCTTCACCAACTACCGGCTGGCCGACGAGAACGACATCGTCAGGGCAGTGGCCGTAGGTGGAGACGGCCAGCTGGTCATGGGAACGCTGAACGGGAAGGTGCTTGTGAAAGACCGTGGCCGGGCTGCCGACGCGACAGCCGCTGCCACCGTAGTGAGCGACGACCCGACGGAGTATTACGGAACGAGTGCTGTGACGATGGGCACTAGGGTGCTGATGGTGAGTCATGGCGACCTGGCCTGCATAGAGACCGGCGGCGACAGCGTCGGGCTTAGCCGGCTCGGCCTGCCATACGACCGCTACCGTTTTCTGGCCAAGGCTGGCGACAGGCTGATTATCGTAGGACTGAACGTCATCACGGCCTACGACCCACTGGCCGGGACTGTCGACACGCTGACCTCTGCCATCCCCTATCCCTGGTGTGCAGCCCCCGACGGCGACGGCAACCTCTGGGTGGGCACCACGCTCGGCGTCTACCAGCTGAGCCGCGACGGCAAGACCACGAAAGTGGACTTCCCCCAGCGGCTGCTGGTCACGACCATGGATGCCGACAGCTACGGAAACGTCTATTTCGCCTCGGCCGACTCGCTGTTCGTCATCCGCCAGGGAAAGGTGGCCTGCATGAACAGCCTGCAGCCGCAACTGGCTGGCCATGAGGTGCGCTCGCTCCATGTGTCGCCACAGGGCTACCTGATAGTGGCAGCCGTCGACGGGCTGCTGGTGTGCGCCGTCGGCAAGGACGGGCAGACGGGCCGCACGCGCTTCTTCGACCATCTCAACGGCTTTACCATGCTGGAGCCGCTGATGGCAACGATGGCCGAGGACAGCGACGGCACGGTGTGGCTGCCGGGCGTGGAGGAAATGACCTCCTTCCGGCCTGCCGCCCTCCTGGCATACAACGAGGAAGACACCTTCGTCAGCCCGCCGCTGCGCTGGTGGCAGCACTGGTGGGTGTGGGCGTTGGGCATAGCCTGCCTGATGGCGGTGGCCGGTGCGGCAGCACGCTGGTTTGAAAAGCGGCGCAGCCGGAAGCGCATGATCAGGCTGCAGCGGGAGAAACTGGAGCGTGAACGACGGATAGAGACCATCCGCCAGAAGGCCATCGAGGCAGAGAACAAGGAAGAGACACCGCTGGCCAAAGACATCGTGAAGATGACCGAACGGGCTGCCGACGAACGGCTGACTTTCCGCACGGCAAGCGGCACCATCGTGGTCGACATCTCCGACATTGCCTATTTCAAGGGCGACGGCAACTACTCGCAGATAGTCACCTTCCACTCCCACGACACCGTGCTCACCGGGCTTGGCGCGCTGGAGAAGATGCTCGACCCCGAGACCTTCGTGAGGGCCGACAGGAGCACGCTGGTGAATATCCACAACATCAGCAACCTGCTGCCCAAGCAGCGCCGCTGCATCTTCCGCTCGCAGCAGGGACAGGAGGTGGAGGCAAAACTCCTCGTACCGGCTTTCAAACGCCTGCAGGAACTGCTTTAGCGGGAGGACGCAGGCGAATAAGTGGCATTTTTCTTGGGAGTTTCAATAATATGTTGTAACTTTGCAGCAAATTGATTGCCAATGAAAGATTATCTGCATGATGCCGTGGCGCTACTCAAGGAGCTGATAGCCACGCCAAGGGTGAGCCGTCAGGAGACGGCTGCCGCCGACCTGCTGGAGCAGCGCATGGCGGAGTGGGGGCTGCAGCCCCGCCGCGAGGGTAACAACGTGTGGGCACTGTGCCCCGACTATGACGCCGGAAAGCCCACCCTGCTGCTCAATGCCCATATCGACACGGTGAAACCCGTCGCCACCTGGACACGCAATCCCCACCTGCCCGCCGTGGAGGGCGACCGCCTCTACGGGCTGGGCAGCAACGACTGCGGCGGCGGACTGGTGACGCTGCTCATGGCCTACCGCCGATGGCTGGACGAAGATGCTTCCTGCCATCCCTACAATATAATATATGTGGCCTCCTGCGAGGAGGAGGTGAGCGGCAAAGAGGGCATCGTCCGTGTGCTGCCGCTGTTGCCCCCCGTCAGCGTGGCCATCGTGGGCGAGCCGACGGGCATGCAGCCTGCCGTGGCCGAGAAGGGGCTGATGGTCATCGACGGCTATGCGGAGGGCGTCAGCGGCCATGCCGCCAGAAACGAGGGGGTGAACGCCATCTACGAGGCACTCGACGACCTGCTCTGGCTGCGTGACTACCGGTTTACGAAGGTGAGCCCGCTGCTGGGCCCGACGAAGATGACGGTCACCGTGGTGGAGAGCGGCACGCAGCACAATGTCATCCCCGACCGCCTGCACTTCGTGCTCGACGTGCGCACAAACGAGTATTATCAGAACGAATATGTGTTTGCCTTCCTCCGGAAGCACATGAAGAAATGCCGGCTGGAGGCCCGCTCCTTCAGGCTGCATTCTTCAAGCATCGCCTTGGACCATCCGCTGGTGAAGCGTTGCGTGGAGCTGGGGCTGACGCCTTTCGGCTCGCCCACGCTGAGCGACCAGGCGCTGATGTCCTTCCCCTCGCTGAAGCTGGGCCCCGGCCAGTCGGAGCGCTCGCACGCCGCCGACGAGTATATCTGCCTGAGCGAGCTGCGGCAGGCCCTCGACATCTACGCATCCATTCTGCCGACCATCAACCTAACCTCATAAGACTTATGAACATTGGAGACAAAGCGCCCGAAATCTTGGGCAAGGACGAACAGGGACGGGACATCCGTCTGAGTGACTATCAGGGCAGGAAGCTGGTGCTCTACTTCTATCCGAAGGACAACACCAGCGGCTGCACGGCAGAGGCTTGCAGTCTGCGCGACCACTACGGCGAGCTGCAGGGTGCAGGCTATGAGGTGGTGGGCGTGAGCAAGGACTCGGCAGCCTCCCACCAGAAGTTCAAGGAGAAATACGAACTGCCATTCCCGCTGATTGCCGACGTGAACCATGAGCTATTGGAAGCGATGGGCGCCTGGGGCGAGAAGACGATGTACGGCAAGAAGACGATGGGCACCATCCGCACCACTTTCATCATCAGCGAGGACGGCATCATCGAGCAGGTCTTTGCCGGCAAACAGGTGAAGACTAAGGAGCACGCCGAACAGATTTTGGGCACACTTTGACGTTGCGCCGCTGCTGCAGCTCGCCAGGGTTGGTGCCAGGCTGCCCCTCGGGCACCGGAAGGCCAAATCGCTCGTAGAATTTTGTCCAGTAGTCGGTGATGCGGCCGCTGGCATCGTGGAACGACATGGGCACGGGCTGCAGGAGCGGCTTCCCCCGCTTGTCGACCATCGACAGCTGCACCAGCTCGGAGCAGTAGATGGCGTCGTTGCCGGGCAGGAAGAGCGAGTCGTAAGGAAGACCCAGATAGCGGCGGGCATGGGCCACCGACTGCTTGGCGTCGGCCTTTTTCACACGGCCCTTCACATAGTACCCCTCCTCGCGGTGAAGCACCTCGCTCAGCGGGGTGACAACCACCCCCTTCCCCGGAATGGCCTCCACCACGGAGTCGCCGCCCAGGCAGATGGCCACATGGTCGGTCATGCCCGGCGTCACGTCGGTGATGTTGTTCCCCTGACTGGCGACATGAAACAGCAGGTCGCCCTCGCGCAGCGACGAGCAGGCAGCGAGACAGCAGAACAAGAGGGCTGCAAAGCAGATATTTCTCATTTCGCCTGCAAAAGTACGAAAAATTTGGCCAAGGCAATAATGTTTTGGCCATAAAGTTTGTTTTCTCCAAAAAAAGTACTTATCTTTGTACCCAAGTTTCAAATACCTGTTCACAGAAAAACAATGATGAGAAGATTCTTTTCCCTTTTGGCAATGGCCCTGCTGCTGGTAGCCTGCGGCACGGGCGAGAAACAAGTGAAGATGTTGGAGACACCGGTGCCTGCCCGGCCTGCCGGTCAGACCGACGTGTTACAATTGACGGCCCCGCCGATGGAGACGGTGCGCGTGGGCTTCATCGGACTGGGCATGCGCGGTCCGGGAGCCGTGGAGCGGTTCGCCCAGATTGACGGTACCGACGTGAAGGGACTCTGCGACGTGGAGGCCGACCGCGTGGAGGCCTGTCAGCAGCTGCTGGAGAAGCACGGCCGCCCGCGTGCCGCTGCCTATAGCGGTTCGACCGAGGCATATAAGGAGATGTGCGACCGCCCGGACATCGACCTTATCTACATCGCCACCGACTGGGTGCACCATGTGCCCCTGGCCCTCTACGCCATGGAGCACGGCAAGCATGTGGCCATAGAGGTGCCAGCCGCCCTGACGATGGAGGAGATATGGCAGCTCATCAACACCAGCGAGCGCACACGCCTGCACTGCATGATGCTGGAGAACTGCGTCTACGACTTCTTCGAGATTGCCGCGCTGAACATGGCCCAGCAGGGACTCTTCGGCGAGGTGCTCCACGTGGAGGGGGCCTACCAGCATAACCTCGACGACTTCTGGACAGCATATTGGGACAACTGGCGGCTGGACTACAACATGAAACACCGTGGCGACGTCTATCCCACCCACGGCATCGGCCCCGACTGTCAGGTGCTGAACATCCACCGTGGCGACCGAATGGACTATCTCGTGGCCATGGACACCAAGCCCTATAACGGCCCCCGCGTGGTGAAGAAGCTGACGGGCGAGGACTGCCCCGACTTCCAGAATGGCGACCAGACCTCGACGCTCATCCACACAGCCCTGGGCAAGACCATGCTCATCCAGCACGATGTGCTGACGCCGCGCCCCTACAGCCGTATGTTCCAGGTGATAGGCAGCGACGGCTATGCCTCGAAATATCCCGTGCCGCAGCTGCTCTTCCGCCAGGAGAAGCTCAGCAATGACATTCCCGACCACGAGAACCTCAGTGCACACTCGGCCATGCCCGACAGCCTCTGCCAGGCCATGCTCCACAAATATCTGCCCGACTTCGTGAAAGAGCTGGAGGAGACGGCCAAGAAGGTGGGCGGACACGGAGGCATGGACTTCATCATGGACTACCGCCTCATCTACTGTCTGCAGAAGGGATTGCCGCTCGACATGGATGTCTACGACATGGCCGAGTGGTGCTGTCTGGCACCGCTGACCCGCCTGTCGCTGGAGAACGGCTCCGCACCCGTGGCCATCCCCGACTTCACCCGTGGGGCGTGGGACCGTATCAAGGGGTACAGCTATGCGTTTTAACCCCTCCTGGCCTCCCCGAAGGGGAGGGATTGACCCCTCCTAACCTCCCCGAAGGGGAGGAATATTTCCCTGGGGGGCTGAGGGGACATCTTTGGAAATGGGGTTGGAGGTGGGCGAATAATAAATAGTAACTCGAGTTTCGCGTGTCTAAGAATAGGCGGAACTTGCGGAACTTGAAAACTGTAATTATGAGTAACGAGCAATTGAAAAAGATAGTGGGGCAGTTCCTCGTGGAGGGAACTGTCGCCAGCGTCGCCCCCTTGGGCAACGGACTGATTAACGACACCTATCTGGTGACGACTGAGGAGGCGGAGAAGCCCGACTACGTGCTGCAGCGCATCAACCACCACATTTTCACCGATGTGGAGCTGCTGCAGCATAACATCGAGGCCGTGACCCGCCACTTGCGCCGCAAGCTGCAGGAGGAAGGCGTGGCCGACCTCGACCGCCGCGTGCTGCGTTTCGTCGAGACTGCCGCCGGCAAGACCTGGTTCTTCGACGGCGACAACTACTGGCGCATTTCCGTTTTCATCCTCGACACGCTGACCGTCAGCGAGGTAACGCCGCAGAGCAGCTACGACTGCGGGCGCGCCTTCGGACGCTTCGAGCAGCAGCTCACCGACCTTGACGAGCCGCTGGGCGAGACCATCCCCGACTTCCACAACATGGAGCTGCGTCTCAGTCAGCTGCGCCAGGCAGTGGTCAATGATGCCGCAGGGCGAGTGAAGGAGGTGGAGAAGGAACTGGGAATCATCGGCCGATATGCCGACGAGATGTGTCTGGCCGAGCAGCTGCACCGCGAGGGAAAGCTACCCAAGCGCATCTGCCACTGCGACACGAAGGTGAACAACATGCTCTTCGACCACGAGGGGCATGTGCGCTGCGTCATCGACCTCGACACGGTGATGCCCGCCTACGTCTTCTCCGACTATGGCGACTTCCTGCGTACGGCGGCGAACACCGTGGCCGAAGACAGCCCCGAGCTGGACAGTATAGCCTTCCGCTGGGACATCTTCGAGGCTTTCACCCGTGGCTATCTGGAGTCGGCGGCCTCGTTCCTCACGCCCGTAGAGCGCGAGCATCTGCCCTTTGCCGTGGCGCTGTTCCCCATGATGCAGGCCGTGCGCTTCCTGGCCGACTATCTCAACGGCGACACTTACTATAAGATACAGTATCCGGATCACAACCTCGTGCGCACCCGCAACCAGCTGCGCTACTTCCTTAAAGTGCAGGAACAGCGTGAACGTATGGAGCAGCTTGTCCTATCGCTGTAGGAAGATTTTGCCGCCGATGATGCTCAAGCCGCGTCGAGGAGCGTCCTTCAGCCGCTGTCCCTTCAGGCTGTAGCGAGGCAGGGAGCCCGGAGCAAATTGCAAGTGACCGATGCTGTCGGGCGTTTCGGCGGCTGGCCAGAATATGACCTCCCCCAGCTTGGGGTCGTCTTTTTGGTGGAAGACGACCGTCTCAATCTGCTCCTCAGTCTGTTCGCTCACGTTCCAGGTGTTGCCTTGCGCAAAGACGGTAATCTTGGAGTTGTTATAGAGATCGTAGAGCTGACCGCCATTGCCGTTGTCCTTGAAGCTGTTTCCGCCCGGATTCCATCTGTCGGAGTTGCTCTCCAGGCAGCCCAGGTTCACATCTTTGCAGCCGATGACGGTGACGCCCCAGAGCGAACCTTCGATGTGGTTGCCTGTCATCACAGCACAGGTCTGCTGGTAGGGGTCGTAGAGGCTGATGCCGCTGCCGCCGTTCATGGGGTTAGTCTCGTAGCGGTTGTTCATGAGCGTGCAGTTCTCGATGCGGATGCTGGCGGCGGGGCCTACCAGCCCTATGCCGTAGCGGTTGTCGCTGATGGTGCAGCCGCTGATGGTGATGTCAGCATCGTAGCTCATGAAGTTGGAGATGCCGATGCCGCCCACCATCGTGTTCTCCGGATTGCCGGTAATCGTGCAGTCCTCAATCGTCAGACGGTTGGCCGCTGTGATATTGATTTGCGGGATGTTGTTATTGGCTGTAGAGTTCTGCTCCAGCGAGCAGTGGCTGATGGTCATCGGCTGCGGGGCGTTGGCGGCACTACCGATGGCAGCCTTGGCGCAGTGCTCGAAGTGGCAGTCGTCAACGAGGCTCTGCGCTCCCGCTGTGATGAAGAAGAGGGCTGCCGCACTAGAGCCGTCGTGGTGGTAGAAATGGCAGTGGCTGACGCTGGTGGCACCGTCGCTCATCAGCTCCAGTCCAACGGTGTAGAAATGGCAGTTGGCAAACGGGGTGTCGGTCTTGCTCTTGATGAGGATACTGGCTCCCAGCGTTTCGCCGCCGTCGAGGGCGCTGTCGAATAGCGAGCCGCTGCTTAGGCAGAAGTCGGCCTCGCCCTCGATGCAGAGCGTGACGTTTTGGCCGAAACGGACGATGATGCCGTCGTCCATCACAAACTTGTCGCCCTCGGCAATGGTGATGCTCTTCGGCAGCTGGTAGATGGAATGATATAAAGGTGTGTCTTTCGCTTCACCGACGGAGATGTCGGTGCCCTCCAGCTCGGAAAGCGTCTTAAAGGAGTAGACGGTACCATCGCCGGCAGTAGTGAACTGGGCACGAACAGCCGTGGCACTGACGGCCAGCAGCAAGAAAAGAAGAAGTGTTTTTTTCATGTTTTTCCAAATTTGGCCGCAAAGGTAAGAAATATTTTTGAATATTGAATGAATAATTATGAATTATTTTGTACCTTTGCACACAGATATGAAGGATTGTGTATTGATACTGAGCGGCGGCATGGATTCTACGACGCTGCTCTACGACTACCGCGAGCGCATCGCACTGGCGGTGACGTTCGACTATGGTTCGAAGCATAACGCCCGTGAGATTCCCTTCGCCCGTCTGCACTGTGAGCGGCTGGGCATCGAGCATCTGGTCATCCCTCTGGACTTCATGGGACAGTATTTCACCAGCTCGCTGCTGGTGGGCGGCGAGGATATTCCAGAGGGAAGCTATGCCGAGGAGAACATGAAGTCGACGGTGGTGCCCTTCCGCAACGGCATCATGCTCAGCGTGGCCGTCGGGCTGGCTGAGAGCCGGGGGCTGAAGCATGTGATGATGGCCAACCACAGCGGCGACCACACCATCTACCCCGACTGCCGGCCGGAGTTTGTGGAGGCATTCTCCGAGGCGGCCCGGACGGGCACTTTCCCAGGCATCACGCTGCTCTCGCCCTACTGTGACCTGACCAAGGCCGACATTGCCCGCCGGGGCAGCGAGCTGGGCATCGACTATAGCGAGACCTGGTCGTGCTACAAGGGCGGCGAGAAGCACTGTGGACGCTGCGGTACCTGTGTGGAGCGGCGTGAGGCACTGGCCGAGGCCGGGATAGATGACCCTACGGAATACCGGTGAAGGGTGAGTGGTGAATGGATGACACAGATTCCATGCGGCGCAGCTAATCTGTGAAATCAAGATAAAATCTGTGAAATAGCGACAACCATGCGCAGCATAAATCTGTGAAACCTGTGTAATCTATGGTAAAATAGAACTAGCGAAACTTGAATATCATTACCAAAATGAAAGGTGAATGGTTATGAAGAAATATATACTTGATTTGGCAGTGAAAGAGGTGGTGCAGGTGCATGAGCGCTATGTGCTGCTGAAGCTGACTGACGTTCGGCCGCTGCCTGAGATGAGACCGGGACAGTTTGTGGAGGTGCGTGTCGACGGGAGTCCGTCGACGTTCTTGCGCCGTCCTATCTCCATCAACTTCGTGGATAGCGAGCTGAACGAGCTGTGGCTGCTGGTAGCCACGGTGGGCGAGGGCACGCGGCGGTTGGCCAGTCTGAAAGAAGGCGACCGGCTGAACTGCCTGCTGCCGCTGGGCAACGGCTTTTCGTTGCAAGGCGGGGAAACCGCCTTGCACAAGGTGCTGCTGGTGGGGGGCGGCGTGGGCGTGGCTCCTCTGCTCTATTTGGGAAAGGTGCTGCGGGATAGTGGCGTGGAGCCTACATTCCTGCTGGGCGCCCGCACGGGTAACGACCTGCTGATGCTCGATGAGTTCCAGAAGTACGGGCGTGTGTTCGTCACTACCGAGGACGGCTCGCAGGGCGAGCAGGGCTTCGTCACCAACCATACATTATTATATAAAGAGCACATCACCCTGATTCAGACCTGCGGCCCCACGCCGATGATGAAGGCCGTGGCTCGCTATGCCCGAGAGCAGAACATCGACTGCGAGGCATCGCTGGAGAACCTGATGGCCTGCGGGCTGGGCGCCTGTCTCTGCTGTGTGGAAAAGACCACCGGAGGAAACGTCTGCGTGTGCAAGGAAGGTCCCGTATTTAATATCAAGCGACTGTTATGGCAAAACTAGATGTGAACATTGGTGCGCTGCACCTGAAGAACCCCGTGATGACCGCTTCGGGCACCTTCGGCTACGGCCTGGAGTTTCAGGACTTCGTGCCGCTGCAGGAGCTGGGCGGCATCATCGTGAAGGGAACGACCCTGAAGCCCCGCGAGGGCAACGACTATCCGCGCATGGCCGAGACACCTATGGGCATGCTCAATTGTGTGGGTCTGCAGAACAAGGGTGTGGACTATTTCTGCGAACATATCTATCCGCAGCTGAAGGACATCGACACGGCGTGGATAGTGAACGTCAGCGGCTCGTCGCCCGAGGACTATGCTGAGTGCGCCGCCCGTGTGGACAGGCTGGAGCATGTGCCGGCCATCGAGCTGAACATCTCCTGCCCCAATGTGAAGGACGGGGGCATGGCTTTCGGCGTCACCTGCCGGGGAGCCGAGAGCGTGGTGCGCGCCGTGCGCGAGCGCTACTCGAAGACGCTCATCGTGAAGCTGTCGCCTAATGTGACCGACATCGCCGAGATAGCGCGTGCCGTGGAGGCTGCCGGTGCCGATGCCGTGTCGCTCATCAATACGCTGATGGGCACCGCCGTCGATATTGAGAAGCGGAAGCGAGTGCTCAGCATCGGCACGGGCGGACTGAGTGGCCCCTGCGTGAAGCCCGTCGCCCTGCGCATGGTGCTGCAGGTGGCCAAGGCCGTGAAGATTCCCGTCGTCGGGCTGGGCGGCATCATGACGGCCCGCGATGCCCTGGAGTTCATCATGTGCGGCGCCACGGCCATCGAGATTGGCACAGCCAACTTCATCGACCCCGCCGTGACGCTGAAGGTGCGCGACGGCATCAACCAGTGGCTCGACGCCCACGGCATAGCGTCGGTACAGGAAATAATAGGGGTGATAGACTAAGTCTGCCACCCTTTTTTTGCGCTTTCCTCTTTCACTCTCACCTGAGCATCTCTTCCAGCAAGGCTTTCTGGCGCCCTGGCATCACGATGTGGTGGTTGCCGATGGGGCTGTTCAGGAAGTAGGCCGTCTGACTTCTGTCCCTCAGCTGAATGACCTGCTGCGTGCGGCACATGTCGGGCAATGCCAGGCTCATGCGCAGGTCGCCTTCGGCGATGAAGTGGCTCTTCAGGTCGCCAGCTACCTTGAAGACGGTGACCGACCCCTCCTTCATGAAGCCGCGAATGCCGATGCCGATGCCCGACTCAAAGTGTGTGTCCAGCTCGTAGCGTTCCACCATGTCAAGGGGGATGGTGCAGTGGGCGAAGAGAATCTCGCCCGTCTCAGGATTGATGGTCGAGGGGTTGGCCAGGAATCCCGACACGCCCACCAGCTGCCGCGTAATCATCATGGTGAGCAGGGCGGGGATGTCGCCCTCGCAGCCTGCCACATAGCCCTCGGAGTTCAGCTTGGCCACTGCCCAGCATCCAGTGTTGTGCACTGTGTTCAGCAGGTCGAAGCAGCGCATGGTGAACCCTTGCAGCTCGTACTTTTCCAGCAGCGTTTTCAGCGCCTCGTAGATCTGCTCTGCGCCGGGGAAGAAGTCGTCGGGCCGCGAGTGGTGGTCCTTGGGCGTGGCAGCGACGGTAGACAGCATTTCGTCCATGGAAATGTCAATCAGCTCGATGCCCAGCTTCTCTTTCACTTCGTCGTAGTTGGCAGTGCTGGCAATGAGCCAGTCCGACGGTTTCCCGATGACCGCCAGGCGGCATCTTTTCAGCTGCCGTCGGGCCTGCTCCACTTTCTTCAGCAGCTGCAGACGGCGGGCTACATAGCTGGGCTGGCCGTGGATAATCTCGCCCTTGATGTTGTGGAGACGCAGATAGGAGAGAATCTCCATCGAGGCCCCCAGCGAGTTGTTCTTTCCCGAAGTAAGCAGGTAGAAAGGATGGTCTGACTTCTCCTGCAGCATGGGCATCAGCTCGCGGAAGATGCCCTCCGTGCCGCCTGTGCGCACATAAATCACATCCAAGTCGTGGCTGCCGAAGTCAGCGTAGTTGTTGCCCTTGAAATCGTAGGCGATGCCCAGACTGCTCAGGAATTCCTGAGAGAGGGCGTCCACATCATTCTTTTCGCTAAGAATCGATGTGAGTGTATAGATAGCAATCTTTTCCATTCTCAATTCTCCATTTTCCATTCTTTATTCTCAATTCTCCGCTCGACCTTGGTCGCTTGCCTAAGCAAAAACTCCTCATCTCCTTAACTCTCCGTATAAGGCTTCAGTGTGATGGTCCTGCCGTTGTAGGTGAGCGTCATCGACACCCCCTTGGTAAACTCCTTGATGCTATAGCGGCGGGTGCCGGTGTTCAGCGTCAGGGTGCTGTTGTTCGTGTCCAGCGTGTAGGAGCCGCTTTGCAGTATGGCAGTACCGTCCTTGTCTACGTAGCTGTCCTCGTAGAGTTCCACTTGCCCGTTGGCAAAGCCAATCATCAAGGCGATGTACGGAGAGCCGTCGGCAGTCGTCCGGTAGTCGGCCCAGACGGTGTTGTTCAGGTCATCGGTGGTTAGTAGGGCTTCAATAATCTGTGCGATGGTGTTCACGTCATCGTCGTTGCAGCTGGTCAGGGCTGCCGGGGTGCCGGCTAAGAGCGCTGTCATGGCCAGACTGCCCAAAATGCTTTTTTTATTCATGATTCTTTCCATTTTTGTGCTTCTATATAATGAACATCTGTGTCTGTTCCCCCCAGTCATTCGAAAAAGTCCGCTGCAAAGATACGAAAAAGTTTGCAACGTTCCAAACTTTTTCGTACTTTTGTGGCATGAAACGATTGTTGGAAGTATGTACAGGCTCCTTGGCCAGCGTCGAGGCAGCCGCAGAAGGAGGGGCCGCGCGCATTGAGCTGTGCGCTGCCCTGCCGCTCGACGGGCTGACGCCGTCGCTGGGTCTGCTGGAATATGTGCGCCGGCGCTATCCGCAGCTGAAGATTCACGTGCTCATCCGCCCGCGCGAGGGTGACTTTGTCTACACACCGTCGGAGCTGCAGACCATGCTGGCCGACATGGAGCTGGCCTTGCCCTGGGCCGACGGTTTCGTCAGCGGCGCGCTGACGGCGCAGGGCGACGTGGACATCGTGGCCACGGAGCTGCTGGTGCGGGCTGCCAAGGGGAAGCCCTTCACTTTCCACCGTGCCTTCGACCGTTGCCGCCAGCCGCTGGTGGCCCTGGAGCAGATCATCGCCCTGGGCTGCACCCGCCTGCTCACCTCCGGACAGCAGCCCACGGCACAGCAGGGCATCCCCCTGCTCCGACGGTTGCGCGACCTGGCCGACGGCCGGCTCATCATCATGCCCGGTGGCGGGGTGAACACGCGGAATGCACGCCTCATCCTCGACCAGACCGGCACCACGGAAATCCACGGCTCGTGCTCCTTGGCTGGTGCTGTCACCTCGGCGGAGGAGGTGCACTCCCTTCTGAACACAATCTGACTTAGGAGTTGAGGAGTTGTGGAGTAAGGAGTTGTGGAGTAAGTAGAAGATCTTCAGCGAATGTAGAGGTGTCCTATGGCCATTCCCTTTCCTTGTAATGATGAAGCAGGCAGAGCAAATTTGCCATAGGCACACCTCCCAGAGATTCAGAGTCGGTCCTTCTCGGAATTGCCAGCGCCCGTGCCCTTGTACTTCGTCGGGGTGACGTTGAAACGATAGCGCAGGGAGAGCTGAACGCAGCGTGAATCGTTGTCCTCCGTCTTCGTCATCTTCATGCGGTTGAAGTGGAACGTGCCGTGGGCCGCACCTTGGTTGAAAAGGTCGTTGCCGGTAAGTTTGATATTGAGGCGACGCCTGAACATATCCTTGCTGACGCTGAGTGAGAGCATGGCATTGGTGGTTTCGATTCTGAAGTTAGAACCAGTATAGCCGTGGGTGTGCATGTTGAAATCGGCTTGCAGGAGCCAGTCGTGCGGCAGCGCGACGACATTGCCCAGTTGCAGCGACAGCATCGGCGTGTTGAGATGCATGTCCTGACCATTGAAGGTTGTCGTCAGCCATTGCTTCATCAACGTGGCATTATATTGCGGCGTCCATGTCACACCATTCGCCAGACTGACGCTCTTCTGTGCGCCCAGGGTGACGATGATCCAGTCGCAATCGTTGTAGTTCTTGGTAGTGGCGACGTTTACCTTGCTGTCCTGCTCCATACTCTCCACCACTCTCAGGAAGGGGTCGACACAATGAATATAGTTGGCAGTCAGATAGAAACCGTTCCACATAGCCATTGTGTTCAGATTGTGGTACTTGACAGGACGCAGATAGGGATTTCCCTTCTGCATGTTCAGTCGGTTCTCGTATATCACGTCGTTGTTCAGCAGCCAGTAGGCTGGCCGGTTCGTTCGCTTGGCATAGCTGACGGAGAGTTGCACTTTCTTGACAGACGTGGACAGGGCGACGGACGGGAACAGGTCGTCGTAGGTACGGCTCTGGTCGCTGCGACGCTGACCGCCGACATAGTAGTCGGACGTCACATGCTCATGGCGCAGGCCCGCCTGCAACCGGAAGCGCCCTAGCTGCTGCCAGATTTCCACGAAAGGAGCCATGTTGCGCTCATGCTGCTCATTGTTGCTGTTTGCTATATACCCCTGCGTATTCTCAAAACTGCTGTTCCAGCGTGTGTTTGTATATTCTTCGCCCACAGACAACTGGCCTTTCCACAGTGGATGACTCACAATGAGTTTCTCAGCCGCCATTCGGCCGTGCGTCCGGGTTTCTGTGTTCACGTCGCGGTTCTCGTAGTTGCTACTTAGTTCCCGCTGCTCGTTACGGCTCAGTATTTTGTAGGAAGTGTAGTCGGCGTTGAAGTCAATGGAGAACCGGCCCACTTTCCCTATATAGTAAAGGTTAGCCTGATGCTTAGGTGCATTGCGGTCACGCCGGGTGCCGCTGTTATGCAGGCGGTCGTAGGGAGAGCCGTCGGCCATTCCCGACGTACCGTCGCCTGCCCATAGCCTTTGCAGGTCATCGACGTTGTCGTTGGAACTCTTCACGTAGTCGTAGGTGTGCTGATAGAAACCGCCGAAGGAATTGCTGTCGTTCATCTGGTAGTTGAAGCCACCGCGTACTTCGAAATAGGGGTTGCGTGATGTAGAATGACGGCGGTTGGTAACAGACCACAGCGTGTCGGCAAAAACGGTCTGCTCAAAGCCGCCTTCCTCCCAACGTTTGTTGTAGGCTCCGAAGAGATTGGAAAACAATTCCAGCTTTCCTCGTGCGTAGGTCAGGTTGATGCGCTCATTGTTTGCATAGCCGTGCCCCTTGCGGCTCCACGAGGTCAGCTCTGCGCCGAGGCCTTCGCCTGCCGTGCGCTTGGTGTGAATGATGATGACGGCATTGACGGACGCGTCGTATCGGGCTCCAGGATTCTGAATGACTTCTATGTTCTTGATGTTGTCCGACTGGATGTTCTTCAGTTCCTGCAGGTCGGTCAGCTTACGGTTGTTTAGGTAAATCAACGGCACGCCTTTCCCCAGTATTTCAAACACGTCGCCTCTCTTTGAGATGGTAGGCACACGGGAGAGCACGTCTTCGGCGGTGCCCATCCGTTCCATCACCGTCCCCTCCACATTCATCATCAGCGAATTGCCATGGAGCACTATCCTTGGGCGCTCCCCCTTCACGACCACGCCATTCAGCGTGTAGCTGTCAGGATGCATCCGTATCGTGCCAAGTCCAGCATGATCACATTGCTTGTAAATCGTCTTGTAGCCGACGTAAGAGATGCGGGCCAGCACCTGGTCTTGCTCCACAGGAACGGCGAAGTAGCCACTCTCGTTCGTCACGCCACCGCTGAGCAGCGTGGAGTCTGCGGGATGGAGAATGGCGACGCTGGCAAAGGCTACGGGCAGACCATGTTCGTCGATGACGGTTCCTGTCAGGTGGTGGTCGGCCTTGTGAGTACATTCTACATATAGCTCATGCGCTCCACGCCGCACAACACGGATGGGGTAGAAGCCAATTGCCTGCATGATGGCGTCGGGGATCGACTCGTGTTTGATGCTGGTAGTCACTCGGAAGTCTTCCAGCTCATTGTAGAGGAAGCTGATGGTATAGTCGTGCGACTGCTCGTTGAGGTCTCGCAAAACCTCAGACATCGTAACGTTATCATAGTTGCGAGTGATTTTCTGCCCCCGGGTGCCGATGAAGCAGCACAGGGCGACAAGAGTAATCATGAGGTGCTTCATCATCTGACAACCAGTTTTCCGTTCTCTACAGCCAGGTTGACCTGCTCGAACATGTTCAACTTCTCTATGACCTCTTGCAGACTGTCTTCCTGATTCCACACGAAATAGAAACGAAGCTGCCTGGCCTGCTCGCTCTTTAAGTCCAACTGAAGGTGATGATAGGTGGCAATGCCCTTGGCGATGCTGTCGAGGGGGATATTATCGAACACGACAGGCACAGTCTTGACGATGGTGTCAGTAGGTATGGCTTGAGGCGCGGTGACTGCAGACTGGGGGTGTTCTGCTGCCGCTGCCGGTTGCTCCTCCTGCTGCGGCTGGCGTACGATGTGGACAGCCGCAATGGCGATACCCGACAACGTTAACGTGCCAACGATCATGGCTGCGACCTTACGCCACGTATGCATGGGGCCTGCTGAGGAGATGTGCTGCCGGGCGAACTGCTGCCAGGCTTCATCTACGTCGGGCATCTGGTCAAGATGGTCCATCATGGCCTCTATCTCCTGGTCGGAATACTTGTCGGGGGCTTCCTGCATATCGCGGTAAAGCTGTTTGTTGTGGTCATTTGTTTTCATAAGCCTTTCGGATTAAAACGGTTTCTGATTTCTTTCAAGGCGTGCGAAAGATGTTTCCATACGGCCACGCGGCTGATACCTTCGGAAGAAGCGATCTCCTCGTAGCTACACCCTTCGGCGAAACGGAGGTGGAAGATGCGCTGCTCTTGTGCTGTCAGATGGCTGACGACAAACTCCACGATGTCGGTCATGCGCTCGTCTTCATCCTCTGCGCCGGACGGCTGCTCTGCAGGTGCAGCCTCCATGCGGTGTCTCGTTTCCTGATGGCGGATACGCTTCAGGCACTGGTTGCGAACGCTCGTCAGCAGGTAGCGTTCCTCGGTGTCGGGCATCAGCATCGTCCGTCCACGGAGCAGTCGCTCAAAGATGTCGCTGACCACATCCTTGCTCTCCTGCTCGTCGTAGAGAATGGTGCGTGCCACCCTCAGCATCTTGGCGTAGTGCTGCTCGAACAGCCTTTGGACGATTCCCGGACTTTGCTCGCCCATTCCCGCTGACGCGCCCATTCCCGCTGACGCGCCTACCCGTAGCCTTTCCCGTAGCCTTTCCCGTAGCCTTTCCGGTAGCCTTTCATGTCTTTCCATCACGTCTTTTTTATAGTAATACGCTTCAGCCGTCCGAAATGTTAACCCCAGAACAAAGTTTTTTGTTGCGAAGTTCTTGCTAAGGCAAGCGGCCGCTCCACCTTTGTCCGCTTGCAAGACAAGAAAGCCAAATTCTAAGAAAAAAATCTCTAAAGTGTTAAGTCGGACGCTTAATAGCTATCTTTTGGAGATGGATGGTCTATGAATATTAAGGCAACAATATAGCAGTTAACCTGAATTTACTTTTCCGCATGGCGCATTCTTGCGTCCCTTTGGTAGCAAGAATGCGGTAACCGCTGGAGATGAATTCCTGGGTCAACTGCTATATCATTGCCAAACCTAATGAGCAGAGGATAAGGAATAGTCATAAGATGTGGCCAGTACCACTTCTTAGGAGATACGCTTAGTACCCCCTAAGAAGTCATGGGCACATGACTGAGTAGTCAAGGAAGAACTGGCATGAGATGATATTCTCTGCCGAACTTTTGGTGATTTCGTGGAAAAAGTGTACTTTTGCACCCAGGAAACGGAGAAGAAGCTGTGACAGCATGGTTATGGTGCCCAGTCAAGTGGCTTCCATGCTCAGTTTCGCATGGTTGGAAACCGCTCGGCTCTGCCGCTTTGCTTGCAAAGATTTATAACCTGACATTGAAAAGGTATGAACAAACAAGGCTAAAGGCGAAACGCTGGACGATATTAGAAAAGAGAAAGAAAAAGAACAGATAAAGAAAAAATAGCCAAAATGATTCAGCAAATAGCTAAAGACAACGAGGCGGTGACGCCTATCAGCCGCGAAATGGAGGGGCTCAAGGAGTATTTCCCTCAGTGTTTCAATGCTCAGGGTGAGTTTGATATAGATAAGTTTCGCGAGGCTATCCAGCCCCAGGTGGATGTCACTCGCGAAGGCCGCAGCTACGACTTTCTGGGTAAGAGCTATGCCCGCATGCTGTCGTCGATGGATACCACGACGGTGATTCGTCCTGACGTGGAGCACAATTCAAAGCTAGAGAATCAGAACAGCGAGAATATCTATATCAGTGGTGATAACCTCGATGCGCTGCATCATTTGGTGAAGAGTTATGCAGGTCAGGTGAAGTGCATCTATATCGACCCGCCTTACAATACGGGTACTGACGGATTTGTGTATAACGACAAGTTCAAGTTTACGGCTGAAGAACTAGAGAAGAAGTTGAGTATCAGCCCTGACGAGGCAGAGAAGATTATCGCTATGACGAGCGGTCATCGTGCCAGTCACGCTGCATGGCTCACTTTTATGATGCCCCGCCTACAGTTGGCTCGCGATTTAATGTCAAAGGATGGAGTTATCTTTATCTCGATTGATGATAATGAGCAGGCGTATTTAAAACAACTGTGTGATAATGTGTTTGGTGAAGATTGTTTCATCTCTTCATTTATTTGGAAAAAAAGACAACAGCCTGATAGTCGAACAAAGAATGGTGTCTCTATGGATCATGATTACCTTCTTTGTTATGGAAGAAGGGAAGAAGCAAGAGTAAGAGGCAAATTGTCGGACGTAACAAAGTATTCCAATCCTGATAATGACCCAAGAGGTGACTGGATGAGTGATAATATGGTCGGTTTGGCAACAGAGTCTCAACGTCCCAATTTGCACTATGAACTTGAGAATCCTGCAACAGGGATTGTTTATGCCTGTCCATCAACAGGATGGCGATATGAGAAGAAGAGAATGGCAGAGCTGATAGCAGGCAATGAAATATTATGGCCTGCAGAACCTTCAGGTCGTCCAAGAAGAAAGAAGTTCTTAAAGGACGTGCAAAGTTCATTAACTGGATTTAGTAGTTTGTTTAATACGGTTTATAGTACCCAAGGTACAAGAGAGTTGTCTGAACTATTCGATGGAAATGACTATTTTGACTTCCCCAAACCTGTCGATTTTATCAAGCAAATATTAGAGCAAGGGATTGACCCTAGTGACAAAGAAGATATATATGTTTTAGATTTTTTCTCTGGCTCAGGTACTACAGCACAAGCAGCAATGGAATTAAAAGATGAGCGTGTACACTTCATCATGGTACAATGGAAAGAAAAATACGCAGAACAGTCTGAGGCCTACAAGGCTGGCTACCGCACCATCGATGAGGTTGGCATGGAGCGCATTAAGCGTGCGGCGAAGAAAATCAAGGAGGAGAATCCGCTGTTTGCAGGCGACTTGGGCTTTAAGCACTACACATTAGAGGAAGTGCCGCAGAA
The DNA here is from genome assembly GCA_024697405.1 of Prevotella sp. Lineage (GTDB taxonomy): Bacteria > Bacteroidota > Bacteroidia > Bacteroidales > Bacteroidaceae > Prevotella. The sequence goes on along the minus strand of JAILFU010000193.1, from coordinate 14,351 downwards.
TACCCTCGACAAGCTGGAGGCCTTCGATTCCAACGTGATATTATCGACGGAAGATACGCTTAATATGTTTGGACGCGATACGGTGTTGGAGACTTGGCTGGTAAGCGACGGCTATGGTCTTGGTGCAAAGACCGAGGACGTGGTGCTCAACAAGTATCATGCGACGCTCTGCGGATGCCATCTCTATATGACGGATGTCGACTTTACAGAGGAGGATATGGCAGCACTGGTAGACCGCTATCAGAGCGACCCGGCATTTAATCCAGACTGCATCGTGCTGTTTGGATATAGCTTTGGCCATAACGCCAAGGATATGCTCGAAAAGAATAAGTCTACCATCAATCTGGTGAAAGATAAGAACATTATTATCGACGTTCGCTACTGATACTATGGAACTGATACTGCAAAACAATCTTCCGCACCAGCAACTGCCAGTAGAGGCAGTAGGCGACGCATTGAAAGATGTGAACTGGCAGTCGCCCAAGGACTTCTATGCCAATCCGTCGTTGTCGTGGTCGAACCGCTCCCAGTTGTTTACACCCATCATAAATGTAAAGAAGCGCTTGGTGCCAAATCTTCCACCCAAGCTGCAAGAGCCTGAAGAGAACGGTCCTCTGAATCTTGACATCAAGATGGAAACGGGTACGGGTAAGACTTATGCCTATACCAAGACCATCTTTGAGTTGCATCAGCGCTATCGCCTGAATAAATTCATCGTCTGTGTACCCTCGCTGCCTATTAAGGCTGGTGCAGAGCAGTTCCTGAGCGACCTGTATGTGCGGCATCATTTCAAAAACGCCTGTGGTTATGATTGCGATTTGGAGGTGGGCGTATTGGAGGCTGCCAAGGCCAAGAAGGGGAAACGCTATTTCCCTGGTGTGGTGCGCAACTTTGTGGAAGGCTCATGCCAGCAGCGCAACAAGATCTATGTGCTGCTTCTGAACATGGCCCTGCTGACGAATGCACAGATACTGAAACGTGATGATTATGACTTTGGCGTGTTGGGCTTCTATCGTCCGTTCGACGCATTGAGGGCTACGCATCCTGTGGTGATTATCGACGAGCCTCACCGCTTTACACGTTCTCAGTCGGCCTATACGCAGATACTGAAGGAATTGAAACCACAACTGATATTGCGCTATGGTGCCACCTTCCCTGAGATCATAGTGGGACGTGGCAAGAACAAGCACGTGACAAAAGACTATCTGAACCTGCTTTACGACCTGAACGCTTGCGAGGCCTTCTCTCAGAACCTGATTAAGGGTGTGGCCAAAGAGCATTTCGAACTGGAGGGCCAGCAGCGTGAGCGCATCATCATCAGAGAGATTAATGAGCGCGAGCGCAAGGTGACCATGCAATACGGCAGCAGAACGGAAACATTGCAGGCCGGTGACCCCATTACGCTGGCACCTGAGATGCAGAACGTGAGTGTGGATGCTATTGAAAAGGGACTTGTAACGCTATCAAACGGAAAACAGTTTCATACCAGCGAACACTTCTGTCCGTCTGTCTATGCCCAGTCGTATCAGGAGGAGATGGTGAAGCTGACCATTCAGCGGCACTTTGAGACAGAACGCCAGAATTTTGAACGCCCTCAGCGCATGAAGACGCTGGCCCTGTTCTTTATCGATAACATCCGCTCGTATCGCGGTGATGATGAGCAGAACGGCTGGCTGGCTGAGAAATTTGAGTCGTTGCTAAGGGAGCGTGTCAAGTTGGAACTGGACAAGCCCTGCTCTGACGACTACAAGGCCTATCTGGAGGCTACATTGAAAGATGCTCACGCTTGTCATGGTGGTTACTTTGCTGAGGATAATCAGAATAGCGATGAGGAGATAGCCCAACAGGTGAAAGAGATTCTGCACGACAAAAAACTGCTGCTGTCGTTTAAGAACGAGGATGGAAGTTGGAACACACGCCGCTTCATCTTCTCAAAGTGGACGCTGAAGGAAGGATGGGATAACCCTAATGTGTTTACCATCTGTAAACTGCGCTCCAGCGGAAGCGAAATCAGCAAGTTGCAGGAGGTGGGGCGTGGACTCCGCTTGCCTGTAGATGAATATGGAAATCGCAGTAGCGAGGCGTTTCTGTTGAACTATATTGTGGACTTCGATGAGGCTGACTTCGCCTCCAAACTTGTTGCAGAGATTAATGGTCAGTTGCCACAAGTTGCCATTACTGATAAGATTCCTGCTCAGTTGATTGCGTCTGTGGCTCAGCAGCGTGGTATCGACGAGTTCCAACTGGCCATCGAACTCAAGCAGAAAGGCATCATCAAAGACTTGGAGTTCCATATCAATGGCGACATGCTCGGTGAACTATATAATCTGTACCCTGAATTCGCCAATTTCGGCTTACCCAAGTCGAAGGTTATCGACCGCAACAAGAAGAACAGCAATAAGGTTAAGATACGTCCGCTGGTGTTCGACCGTTTGCGCGACCTTTGGATGAAGATCAATAAGCGCTATATCATCTTCTTCGACCCTATGCTGGAGAAAGAGTTGGAAAAGGCATTGCCTATGCTGTTCAGCGATGGAGTGTTCGCCCAAAGTGTGATAACCAGTCAAAGAGAAGTGATAGGTACTGATAATGGCCGCATGGCATACGTGCAGGACACGGGGGTACAATACCAGACAAGTGGTAATCGCCTTCCATACAATGAGTTCCTGCAGCGTATCAATCGTGCTACCAGTGTGCCCATCCGTACCCTTCACCAGGCAATGTGCGAAGGTGTAGGAAACAGGCCCCTCTTCAAGCAGGAGATGATTAACGACCAGTCGCTGGCTCGCATTATCGATAGCATCAATCACTGGAAGACAGAACACTCGATGAGTCAATTCAAGTATAAACAGACTGCCTACGATGTAAAGCGTACTCGTTTGACTGACGAAAATGGTAAGCTATATGACGATATTGTGCAGAGCTATATAGGTAATCATTTGGATAGTGCACGAGTCGCTGACAGGTATCTTTACAACGCATATACATACGATAGCGACCTGGAGCAGAAAAACCTTAGGACCTCTGATATAGACGAAGTCATTGTGTTTGGTAAAATTCCTCGTAAGAGTATCGCCATTCCTACAATCACCAACGACTCTTATAGTCCGGACTTCATGTATATGGTGAAGAAGACCGATGGCACAAAAGAACTGAATATCATTGTTGAAACCAAAGGCGTAGATACGCCGGCCCATTTGCGTGGTGTTGAAGAAAAGAAAATCAGCTGTGCTAAGAAGTTTTTTAATCAACTACGCGAGGATTACCCAGAGTTAAATGTCAACTTCCGAGACCAACTCAATCATCAACAATTGCGAATAATTATTGATGATGTGCTGAATAGAGAACGGAATAACGACGTTAAATGAATAAAGTAAGATAAGACTTTAGCGAAAATAACCGATAAGGACTATACTTAAACTTTGACGAGTATATTCGTCAGGGGGAGCCGTCAACAATGTGAAGCAGCATACGCATGGAGCACAGCGATTGGGCTTCAGGCGGTGGATGGACTGAAAACGTCAGAGTATCTGAATGATTTGGCACGCAGAAACATCAAGGGTTGTGAAAGTTTCTGTAGTTTTATGTTTTGATAGTAATGCATAATTGTGGCAATTGTGATGCTGTGACACTTTTGCGTTTATTAAGGAAGAACTGGCATGAGATGATATTCTCTGCCGAACTTTTGGTGGTTTCGTGGAAAAAGTGTACTTTTGCACCCAAGAAACGGAGAAAGAACTACTTCCTGACATGGAATAGGAACGAACAATGAAGAAAAACATCCTTATGGTGCTGCTCGTGCTATTCACGCTCTCGTCTTGCGGCAGCAGCGAGCCCGAATGGGCCGACCCCGAGGCTCACGAAAAGACGGAGCAGCTGCAGCAGCAATACACGCCGTTTATCGTGGGCACATGGCACATCGAGGGCATCGGTGACAAGCAGCGCTATTTCGAACAACTGACGTTCAACGCCGACGGAACGCTTAGCGGAATGCGCAAGTGGCAGACGAGAGAGCTCGTCAGCATCAACGGCGAGGCGCAATACTCCGATTGGGAGAACAATACGCCGACAAACGGCGCTTTCAGAGGTACTTGGTCGCTGAGATGGGAGCGCAACGACAAAGGGGTAGGCGAGAGTCGCCTGTTCCTCTATGCCCAATACGATGAGACCGACATCGTCTCCTACTTGCCCTACAGCACCAACGCACGCTTCTACAGTGCCGATGCCACAACCTTGCGCTTCGCCGGCTACTGGCAGGACGGCGACGGCTGGACAAACTATGAGCGGGGCGAGGCCGAACCGAGTTTCTGATTATCCTGTCTTTTTGTCTGGCGATATTAAAGGCAATCCAGATTTTCCGATTTCCCTATTCACTTTTAGGGATTTTCCTATTGCCGCATTGCAAAATAATCCTTAACTTTGCAGCTGTAAAGTGGTTAAACCGTTAAAATAGGAAAGACATGAAAAAAGGACTCTTCATTCTGATAGGCGCTGCACTGCTCATGAGCAGCTGCGGCAGCTACGAGGCTACGGGAGCATACACCGGCAGCCAGTTTGGACATGTGCTTGGTTCGGCCATCGGCGGTATCTCCGGCGGATGGCGCGGTCATGAGATAGGTTCGATCATCGGCACGGTAGGCGGAGCTGCCGCCGGTGCTGCCATCGGCCATGCTGCCGACAAGGCCCAGGAGCGCAAATACGAGGAGCGTGCCACAGCCCGCCAGTCGGGCGTCAACCGCCGTGGCGCCACCACTCGCGGCGGCGGCAATTATGGCAATGACGGCTACGACCAGAGCGGCTTCGACCCGAGCATGCGCGGCGACGACCGCATCGTCTTCGACGAGGGCAATGGCAGCCGTGGCATCGGCGAAATCCGCGTTGGCGGGGGCGACAACCGCATCGGTCTCAACAACACGCCGGCAAGCAGCGGCCCGATGATTGTCATCCGTAATGCCGGCATCTACGAGACCATGCGCGACGGGATGCTGTCGCGCGGTGAGTCCTGCAAGGTTATCTTTGAGATTCAGAACAATTCCTCCAGCCCCGCCTACGATGTGTTCCCGCTGGTAGAGGAGGCTACGGGCAACAAGCATATCCATATCTCGCCCAACCTGCGCATTGAGTCTATCGCTCCCCATCAGGCTGTGCGCTATACCGCCACCCTGACTGCCGACCGGGGCCTGCGCAACGGGCAGATACAGATTCGTGTGGGCGTGGCCCAGGGCGACAACCTTATCCACTCGCAGACACGCCAGTTCACGCTGACCACTGTCAAGCGGGCTACCATGAGATAGCTTTTCTCATCATCCGCAAGGAAAACGACCACAGATTGCACAGATTACTAGGATTTTCTGTCGATTTCAGTGTCTTTAAAACAACGAATGTAGACGAATTACACGAATTGGACGAATTATTAAATTCGTGTAATTCGTCTACATTCGTTGTTAAAGATAAAAAAACAGTAGAGAAGTTTATTTGCAGAGCCGGCAGCCGGCGCACTTGTTCAGCTCGCCACGGAAGCGCTTCTCCACTAAGTAGTGGAGACGGTCGCGAAGTGGCAGCAGCTGCATCTTGTCGATGATTTCGTTGATGAAAGCCTGCTGCAGCAGGATGCGTGCCTCGTGCTCGCTGATGCCGCGCTGGCGCATGTAGAACAGGGCCTGGTCGTTGAGCTGGCCCACGGTAGAGCCGTGCGAGCATTTCACGTCGTCGGCATAGATTTCCAGCATGGGCTGGGTGTACATACGGGCCTCGCGCGATGAAGTAAGGTTTTGGTTGGTCATCTGCGACACGGTCTGCTGTGCACCCGGCTCCACCAGTACACGGCCGGCGAAGGCGCCTACCGACTGGTCGTTGAGCACATACTTGTAGGCTTCGCCGGAGGTGCAGTGGGGTGCGCGGTGGGTGATGAGCGTGTTGTTGTCCACATGCTGCCGCTTGTCGGAAATGGCACAGCCGTAACACGCGCACTCGGCCCCCGGCCCGCTCAGCGTGAGGTCGAGCTTGTTGCGGGTGATGCCGTTGTGCAGGGTGATGACATTGTGGTTCACACGGCTGTCGCGCTGCTGGTCGATATACACATTGCTCACACGCACATTCTTGTGGTGCGTCTCTTCCAGACAGTAGAGGTCGAGGCTGGCACCCTCGCCCACGAAAGCCTCGATGACCTGCGTGGTGAGGAAATGGCAGTCGTCGGCGGCATGGTCGCAGAACAGCATTTTCAGCTCCGCTCCCTCTTCCAGCACAATCAGCACGCGCCGGTTGACCATGAGGTGAGAGGCACGAGGCGCCTTCAGGATGTTGATGACCTGGACGGTGCGGTCAACCTTCATGTTCCTGGGGACATAGACCAGAAGCCCGTCCTGCGCCAGCATGGTGTTGAGGTCGGTGACGGCATCGCCCGACCGACCTGCCAGGCGGTTGTAGAACTCCCTCCCGGCCTCTCCTGCAGGGGAGGAGAGGTTTGCTATGACCAGCCCTTCTTCAGCCTGACGGTTGCTGGGGAGGTGAAGCGCGACGCCTCTTGAGGCCTCCCCCTCTTGGGCGGTGAGGAGGGGCATGTCGTTCACGACGAAGTAGAGCAGGGTCGACAGGTTGGGCACGTCGCAGCGGAAGGCCTCGTAGGGGTCGACGGGGATGTTCAGACGGTTCAGGTTCAGACCGTAGTCGGGGGCGAAGAGCTGCTGGATGTCGGTATATTTGTAGCGCTCGACTTTTCGGGAGGGGAAACCACCCGACACGAACCGCTCGAAGGCAGCGTCGCGCACGGCGTTCATCACTGCCGGCGCGTGGTCGAAGATGGTCTGACGCATCTGCCTGTAGAGGTCGATGTATTGCTGCTCGCTCATAAGCTCTTCACCCATTCGTATCCCTTCTCCTGTATCTGCTGCGCCAGCTCTGGCCCGCCCGTCCTCACGATGCGTCCCTGGTAGAGCACATGTACGAACTGCGGGCGTATCATCTCCAGCAGGCGGTCGTAGTGGGTGATGACGATGCACGAGGTGTCGGGCCGCTGCAGCTTGTTCACGCCTTCGGCCACGATGCGCATGGCATCGACGTCGAGGCCCGAGTCGGTCTCGTCGAGGATGCTCAGCTTGGGCTCGAGCATGGCCATCTGGAATATCTCGTTGCGCTTCTTCTCGCCGCCGCTGAACCCCTCGTTCACCGAGCGGTTGGCCAGCTTCGAGTCGAGCTCCACTATTTTCCGCTTCTCGCGCATCAGCTTCAGAAACTCGGCGGCGTTCATCGGCTCCAGCCCCTGAGCCTTGCGCTTCTCGTTGATGGCGGCCTTCATGAAGTTGGTCATCGACACGCCCGGAATCTCCACGGGATACTGGAACGAGAGGAACAGCCCCTCATGGGCACGCTCCTCGGGCTTCATGGCCAGCAGGTCCTTACCGTTGAAGAAGGCTTCGCCCTCCGTCACTTCGTAGAGCGGATTGCCCACGAGCACGGCGCTCAGCGTGCTCTTGCCCGAGCCGTTGGGCCCCATGATGGCATGCGTCTCCCCGTCGTTGATGACCAGGTCTATGCCTTTCAATATCTCTTTCTCGCCTATCCTGGCGTGGAGGTTGCGTACTTCTAGCATATCATTTTCCTGATGGTGGCAAAAAAAGAAGTTGTCTTCGTCGTCTCTGGCGTCTTTAAATCACAACTGGCACGTTGCTTGAATAAAGGACAGCAGGGACAACAAAGACAACCCTCTTCGACTACCGTTACTTGCGCAGGCCGAGAGCCTTCACAATGGCACGATAGCGCTCGATGTCTGTCTGATAGAGATATTTCAGCATCTTACGGCGGCGGCCTACGAGCTTGGTCAGCGAGCGGGCGGTGCCGAAGTCCTTGTGGTTCTTCTTCAGGTGCTCTGTGAGGTGCTTAATGCGATAGGTAAACAGGGCAATCTGGCTCTCTGCAGAACCCGTGTCGGTGGCCGACTGGCCATACTGCTCGAAAATCTCTTTTTTCTTTTCTTGATCGAGATACATGTTGTGTGAATGATTAAATAAATTGTGTGCCCATAACATCCTTCAGCCGCTGGCAGCCTTTAATCAGAGCGGTTTCACGGCATCGAATGCTCCGGGGTTTCCGGAAAGCGGGTGCAAAGGTACTGCTTTTTTCCCGTTCCACCAAACATTTGCCCGTTTTTTTCGCCTTCGGCAGGGTTTTGCCCTCCGTTTTGCCCCGTTTCTGCCCCGCCGCTGCCCTGCTGTCACTGAAAAAGGCGATAAGAGGAGAAAAAGGCGCTGCGGCAGCGATTTACTTCCTACCTTTGCACCAGCCAAATGGGGAGAAGGCGCCCTCGGCCAGGCGGCAACACACCAATCAAAACAGTATCCGACAATGAGAAAATACGACAAACATGCCCATAGTGGCAACAACGAGACCGTCAGCCCCTTCCAGGAGGCCTGCCGGATGATGCACCAGACCGCCAACATCTGCCACAACTGGCTGAATGTGACCAGCACCCAAGCCACCCAAATGCTGCAGACGCAGGGCGGCCATCTGCGCAGCCTCCGGCTGGCGGTGCTCAAGCCCGTCACCCACGAGGTGACGGCGAAGAGCCTCCTCCAGCTGGTGGTGCTGCCCGCCCGTTTCGACAACCCCTCCCGTCGCGGCCATGAGAGCCTGGACTGGCAGCTGCTGGTCTACAGCTGGCTGCCACGCGAGCAGACGGAGCGGCTCCGCGAGCACGTCTTCTCGAAGCAAGCCTTGAAAGACTGCTCCTTCTTCCTCGTCCATGCCGACGGATGCGAGAAGGTGTTCGGCAATGTGAGAACCATCTAAACGAAACCCGCTATGCGTAAGATTACAGAAATCATCATCCACTGCACGGCCACGCCCGAGGGCCGTGCAGTCACCCGCGCCGATGTCGACCTCTGGCATCGCCAGCTCGGCTTCTTCGGCATAGGCTATCACTACCTCGTACTGCTCGACGGCACCATTGCCGAAGGCCGCCCGCTGTGGCGCGTCGGTGCCCACTGCGCCGACCACAACCGCCACTCCATCGGCATCTGCTACGTGGGCGGACTCGACAGCCGCATGCGCCCCAAGGACACCCGTACCCCGGCCCAGCGGGCAGCACTGCGCCAGCTCGTAGACCGCCTGCGCAGCCAGTTCCCCGGGATTCGGGTCTACGGCCACCGCGACTTCGCCGCCAAAGCCTGCCCATGCTTCGACGCACACTCAGAATATGATATTTCATAAAATTGCCTACATACCTACACCTTTCCATGCAACATGTTCATCGACAAGGTGTTATAGCATGTAGGATGCTTGCTTTTTGGAATGTGAACATACACTGTAGTGTGCAGGCTGCACCCTTCACTCCTAAAATGCCAGAATCTCCCTGAATGCGCACGCCGTTTGAGAAAATACGCACGCTTTTTGGAAAAATACGCACGCCTTTTTCCCAAATGGCGTGCGTATTTTCATCAATTCTCTAGAGAATTTGAGAGTCAACGATGTGTGTATGGATGGTTCGGCATGCCATCTGTCCAAACCCGTGTAGGTTTCGGCAGAAAAATGCAGGTAGCCTACATGGCGTAATGCCTTGTTGCATAGCATGTTACCTCCCGTCATGTAGGTATGTAGGCTATTTTGAAGACATAATTGAACGCAAAGACGCAAAGCATGAGCGTATTTCAGCGTTTGGAGAGAAATGCTAAAGCATTCGTGTACGGTTTAAAAGACGCTGAAGGCGTCTCCTCTCAGTAGCCGGGGGTATGCAGTACCCCCGGAAACATGGCTGCAAGTGACATCGACCCTAAAGGGGTCGCCCAGCTATTCTGATGACAGGAGCGCTTGATGGGCGACCCCTTTAGGGTCGTTATCAGCCCGTACCTTTTATCCGCAGATCGTACCGACCTACGGCTATTAAAAGGAGACGCCTTCAGCGTCTATAAATCTGGTTTGTTTGACCAAGCACTTTCTTCTGAGCAAATAGTATACAATGCCCTCCTTTTATCAGCTAAAACGACGAAAAAGAACGTTTTTCTTACAAAATATTTTGATGTTTGGAATAAATATATTACTTTTGCGGCATGAATGAAGATGTAAGGGAAACTATCCACTCAGTGGAGTACGACGAGTACTATGCCAGTCTTGACGAAAAGACCCAGGCAAAGTATGACTACGTGGAGATGATTATCAAGACTCAATACGTGGTAAACAAAAAGTTCGTCAAGCACCTTGAGGATACGGAATTTTATGAAGCGCGAGTCTCTATAAGTAATAATGAGTACCGCACTATCATTTTCGCAGTAGAGACTCTTTCGTTCATGGAGAGTAAACGTGTCCTTTTTTTGAACTCGTTTCTGAAAAAGGGCACAAAGCAATATAAGGGCGAAATAGAAATTGCCCGCGGAATTTTGAAAAATTATATTTAAGGAGGACTAGGAGATGATGAAGCTTGATGAAAAGAAATTGGCCCAACTGAAAACAGGGTCGCAGCATTTTGATGAAAAGTATGGCCCTGCCGGCTCACCCAGCCGTGTAGAGTTTGAGGCAAAGGCCAAGGCGTGGTATTTTGCAGAATTGTTACGTGACGAGCGCAAGCGCCAGAAACTTACTCAGCAGCAGTTGGGCGAGCGCATAGGCAAGAAGCGTGAGTATATATCATCGCTTGAGCAAGGCCAGACGGATATGCAACTTTCTACGTTCATGCTCATTGCCAATGCTTTGGGATTGCGATTCTCTTTGGTTGTAGGATAGATGAGTATATAAATGTAAATGCCATTTGAGGAATTAGATGGAAGGTTTCTGTTCCCGCTGTCTGAAGACAAGATGTTCATTATTGCCTAAAAAAACACCAGTGCTGAGAAAGTTTTTTACAGAAAAATGGCTTGTTGTTTTGGCCGTTTCCTTTTTTCTTTTTAACTTTGCACCATCGTTACGCGTTAGCCCGTCCTAGGACTGGCAGCGGGCGGTCATATTGATATGAGAAAGACGTTTTCGAAACGTCTGTCGTTGTGAACCACGAATTTCGCAAATCCGTTACATCGCAACAGGCAGATGACAACGAGGCGTCTGCGTTGTACGTTCATATATACAAAAAGGAACCAAACAGTCTTACTAGTCATGCCAAAACCTAAGACATCCATCCATATCCGCATGTTCGCGTTGGCTGCAATTCTGTTGCTGGCAGGCGCCAGCCAGTCTATGGCCCAGCAGAAACTGCAGTTCTCCATTGCCGACTTTCATGATGACCTAACGGCGCTGACCGCCCGCGAGGGAAGCCCCTACTACCGTGTGCATCCGGGTACGGGAAGGGCCTACGCCATCGTGAAGGTGCGCTCCAACAATCCAAACGATGACCTGCGCCAGTTCCAGTTCGACTTCGGGCTGGTGAAGCATGAAGTGGTGGAGGCCGTCGACGATGAGCTGTGGCTCTACGTGGCGCCGAATGCCAAAAACGTCACCATCAGCCGTCAGGGCTATCAGACGCTGCGCAACTATGACCTGCACACCACCATTCAGTCGGAACATACCTACGAGCTGCGGCTTCAGGTGGCGGCAGCACCCGTCTACCAGCAGATTCTGCAGTTCACCATCCAGCCTGTCGGCGTAGGAGCCACGGTGATGATCACCCCCAGCGACGGACGGGAGGAGAAGCTGGGCGATGCCGATGTCAACGGCCAGCTGGCCAAGTCGCTGCCCTTGGGCACCTACACCTACCGTGTGCTGGCCGAGAACTACCACACCTCGGAAGGCACCGTCGTCCTGCGCCAGCAGAACCAGACGTATAAGGAGTCGGTCACCCTTCGGCCCAACTTTGCCGCCATCACCCTGAGTGTGGCTGCCGATGCCGACATCTTCGTCAACGGCGAGCGCAAAGGCCACCAGCAGTGGAGCGGCAACCTGCGTGCAGGACAGTACACCGTGGAGGTGAGACAGGAGAAGCACAAGCCTGCGACGCAGGTCATCGTCGTGGAGGAGAACCGCCCGCAGACCTACCAGCTCACCCCGCCCACACCCATCACCGGCACCCTGCAGGTGACCAGCCAGCCGCTGGGCGCCCGTGTCGTCGTCGACGGACAGGAGCGCGGCGTGACGCCACTCTCCGTCACTGGCCTCATCATCGGCAGCCACCAGCTGGAGCTGCACCTGCAGAACCACAAGAGCGAAAGTCAGCGCTTCGACATCAAGGAAGACGACACCACCCCCATCGACATCAAGCTCAGCGACATCGCCCGGATGACCATCAAGAGCCGGCCCGCAGGCGCCACCCTCACCATCGACGGCCGCAGCGTAGGCCAGACGCCCTACGCTGCCGACATGGCCAGCGGCGACTACGACATCCGCCTCGTCAAGCCGGGATGGCACGACTACCAGCGGCGCGTCCACCTCGACAGCTCCAGCCCCGAGGTCACCCTCTCCCTCAACCGCCAGTACCAGCAGCCGTCGGCCTTCTACTTCCAGGCAGGCATGCAGGCGGGCACGATGATGGGGATTTCGGCCACTGTCGGAGCCTACATCAGCGGCGTGAATCTGGAAGCTGGCTACACCCTGGGACTGGACAAAAGCGAGGACATTTTCTGGAACTATACTGGCCAAGACGACCAGCGGCCTCACCTCTGTCAGTACAAGCCTTCAGCTATGACAGTGCGGGCAGGCTATGGCATCATCTTCGGCACACGCCTGCGCATCACTCCTCAGGTAGGTGCCTCTATCTTGCAAATAAAGTCTGATGACTCAAAAACCAATGCTGTCAGTGCTACCTTCGGCGCACGTGCCGACTATGCCCTTGCCAGCAACATCGGCATTTTCGCCGCGCCGGAAGCCACTTTTGCAGTAAAGAAAGGCGAGACCTTCAAGTTGCTAGAGCCAGTCTCGTCGAAGATAAAAGGCTGGGATACAGGCTTCAACCTGCGTGCCGGGCTGACTCTGTTCTTCTAAACTGCTTAAAAACCACAAATGGAAAAACACGAATGAATATGGATATGATTCATAAACAACGCGGAGCCACTCCCCTCCCTTCAAGGGGAGGGGCTAGGGGTGGGGTCTGTAACTTTCCCCTCTTCGTCGCCCTCACGGCAATGTTGTTGGCTTTGGGTGCCTGTACCGACGAGAACACCTTCCAAGTTAAAGATTATGAGCCGTCTCTTGTCGGCTACTATCTGCATCTCAGCACCGACAATATCACGTTGGGCGCAGCTAAACCGCTCACACAGCAAGCCCAGGTAGAGTCTCAAGGCACATCGTGGCAGTTTAATGGCATGAATGAGAGTTGGCTAAGCATCACGCCAAAGAACGGTGATGCCGATGCAACGGTCGATTTCTCAGCCACGGAGAACTATTCAGGAGAAGATATACGTACCAGCGTCTTCTTCTTTGAAAGCAGGAATGCCAACTTCCCATACTCTCGTCAGGTAGCCGTCACACAGGGGCATGCCTCACCTTCCATCCATATCTCTGACAATGCTTTCACTATTTCCGCCGCCAAGAAAAAAATCACCGTAGATGTTGTTGCCAATGTGGAATGGGATGTGCTGGTTAACAAAAGCTGGCTTCAGGTGGAAAAAGGAGCAGACAACAAGACGCTTACCATAAGCGTTGAAGAGAACCTCACCAAAAACAGCAGACAGGCACATGTGAACATCACTGGCAATGCCCCTGCAGTTATCAGTATTTCTCAGTCGCAAGCCACCACCCCCAAAGTCAGCTCCGACAAGATTGAAATACAGCATACAGGAGGCGATTACCCACTGGAAGTGACGTCTGAAGTGGCATGGAAAGTCCTTACCTCTGAGTCCTGGCTCACAACAAGTGTCAGTGGAGCAGGTGCGGGAACAACACAGATAGATGTTTCGGCAGGCTCCAACGAATCGTCGATGACAAGGAGTGCGTTTATCTATATTTACATTGGCGATGACCAAGTTTTGACCATCCCCGTCTTGCAGAAGGCGCTTAGCCTACAGGTCTCTCCTGCCGCCCTCATCTTCAAGGCCGATGCAGAAACACAGACAATGCAAGTGAGTAGCAATACATCATGGGAAGTTCTGGAAAAGCCGGAGTGGGTGGAAATGTCACCATCGAAGGGAACGGGTAACGCTGAAATAACGCTCCGCGTGAACGACTACTGGAGCAGTTCCGAAAAAGTAGGGACACTCCGCATGGGAAAAAAGGGAACGGATTTGGAGAAAACAATATCTGTAAAGCAACTTGGACGCACAGTACCTACGCTGAAAGACCAACTGATATTTGGAAGTGAAGCAGATACCCAAGAAGTGCCCATCGAAACTGATGCGAAATGGACGGTAAGCAGCGATGGCTCTTCGTGGATGCATGTTTCACCGTCATCAGGAATAGGAAACGGTCGGCTAAAAGTCAGCGTTGACGAGAATACAGAAGAG